>NZ_JACZHU010000040.1:0-8882 GCF_020278605.1 Wolbachia endosymbiont of Mansonella perstans
TCTATTGAATACCAATGCTCTGTCAAAAGTTTGTTACGTGAGAAGTCTATTTTGTAATTGTAACTTCATGATGATTTATATACTTAATATAAATATTCTAAAGTTATATAATAATTAATTAGTATATAATATATCTCAGGTATAATGTTGTACAAAAATATGCATATTCAATAAAATATTAATATGAAAAGCTTGCTTATAGAGAGAAATAGGACAATAATATTGTTGCTTATAGTGATTTTTGTTTTTGGTTTATGTGCCTATATTAAAAATGCCAAGAGAAAGCAACCCAGATGTACAAATTCTTGTAATAAATGTATTTGTTAGACTTCCTGGAATTCCTGTTGAAAATAGTAAGAAGTTATTAGCTATTCCGATAGAAAATGAACTGAGGTCCATAATAAGGAGTTAAGGAACTAAAAGGCCCTAGCAACTAATGATGGTGCTCACGTAATACTTAAATTCGGTACAGAGTATAGTACAAGGAAGTGCTCGATAACGTCCGTTCAAAGCTTTCAAATGTAAAATCGAAGCTGCCTGCTGAAGCAGAGTCTCCGGTAATCAGCGAGATAAACTTAAGCTTATTTCCTATATTAAGTTAGATTGGTTGGTCATCTACCAGAAAGGACTTTGACCGATGTAGCGTGTAAGTTAAAAAAGGAATAGAATCTTTGCCAATGCCCTCAAGTTTGAAGTGGCAGGTGTACGTAAGGAAACGATAGAAGTGATAATTGAGCACACAATACCAACAAAATACGACATTCAATCAGATGAAATATTTCATGCTATATCGAGCAATAACAGATTAGTAAGAGCCAGGTCGTTTGACAACGACACAGACAAATATTCAATTAAAGTGTCAGGATTATTATAAAGATATGGAAGATATTATGAACATTTCTGTTAAGTCTCAAGGCGATGTAGCCTTAAGAATAAAGGATATTGCAAAGGTATATCTTAGATTTGAAGATTATGAAAGATTTGCTTGCATCAAAATGCTGTCTAGTGTTGTGTTAGAAATTTCAAAACGTAATGGAGAGAATATAATAGATACAGTAAATCAGGTGAAATACCTAATAGATAAGGCAAAAGATCAATTGCCTGAAAATCTAAAAGTGGTGTATTTAAACGACCAGTCAAAAAATATCCGTAATGTGCTTGATGATCTAGAGAACGGCATGACATTTGCTATGTTGATATTAATCATAATAATACTCTCTATTGGTACAAAGACAGCTGTCCTTGTGACACTTTCAATACCTGGATCCTTTCTTGTTGGAATAGTAGCTCTTTACTTCATGGACATAACCTAAAATGTTGTTATGCTTTTTAGTTTTATTATGGCAGTTGGCATGCTGGTTGATGATGCAACCGTAGTTAGTGAATATGCTGGTAGAAAAAGATGATTTGCGGAATGACAAGGTAAAAGCCTTTCACACTTCAGTTTGTGATATGTTTCCTCCAGTTCTACCATCGACTTTGACTAAATTGGCAATGTTTTTCTCTCTGTTATTTTGGCCTGATATGATTGGTAAGTTTATGCAGTATATACCAATCACAATAATTTTAACTTTGACCGATTCGCCCATCGTGGCTTTGGTTTTCATACCAACACTCAGTACAATATTTGGTAAGCCTTCGGTAATTTCAAAAGAGGAAATTGAAAAAATGAGTGCAATAGAAAGTGATGAGATAAAGAATACTGGGCTTATGACAAGAACTTAAGTACGTACACTGAAAAAAGTTTAGATCATCCTAAAAAATTCGTGTGTGCTACTATATTAGTTTTGTTCTCATTTAGTATATTATATTTCACCTTTGGCCCTGGAATAAAGTTTTCCCAGAAAGTGGATTCAGATAATATTCTAATTAGTGTTAAAGTAAAGGAAAGTTTATCAGCCAAGGAACGAGACCTAGTACTAAAAGAAGTGGAAGAGCGCATCTCGGGCATCTAAAGAGAAATTCATGCTTTTTATGCTAAATCGTAAATATCCTTAGATAACGTTATTGTCGAAATCCAACTAGAACTTGTGGACTGGTGGTTTAGGCGTAAAGCTAGGCATATATTAAATGATATAAGAAGCAGCGTACAGGATATGAAGGGAGTAATAACCGATATTCAAGAAAAAATTCAGGACCATCAGCCAAAAAACCAATACAAATTAATCTCGACGGGGATGAATCTAGCTTGGGTTCAGCAGCAGAGCAAATTCTAGAAATTATTATCAACCTTCCTCAGGGTTTATCAATATTCAAGATAGCGGATCAACACCCGAAATAGAGTGGAGTATGAATATTGGTAAAAGTAAGGCTGCAAGTTCTGGAGTAGGTGTTGCAACGATTGGTGATTTTATAAAAATGGTCGTAAGTGGAGTATTAATCGGAAAATACAGATCAAATAATCTGGACCAAGAAATAGATATTATACTCCGTTTTCCTGAACAAGATTGTAACATAAAAACTATAGAGAACCTTTTTGTTAATGCAGTTAATGGTCCTATCCTATGAGCAATATAGTAAAATACGCTCCTAAAAACAAAGATAAACAAACTAAGTAAGATTAACGGATCACGCATAGTAACAATCTTTGCTGATGTTGACCCTGGATACCTGGTTGACGAAAGAGTTAAGTTCATTCAAGATTCGATTGTTTAGGATTGAGACAAGAGAGTACAAATTGATTTTAAAGGCGATAAAAAAGATCAACAAAAGTCAGAAGTCTTTTTGCTGAAGGCTTTTATATTGGCAATTACATTAATGATCTTGGTATTAGTGACACAATTCAATAATGTATACTACACATTCATTGTAATAACAGCAGTATTTTTATCTACCACATGTGTATTTTTTGTTTTCTTTCTTGTCCATAAAGTTTTTGTAGTTGTTATGGCGGGGTAGGAATAATCGCTTTAGCAGGAATTATAGTGACTAATAATATATTATTAATTGACGCTTTTCATCACCAAATTGAAGTATACAAAGATGACGTCAAGCGATGCATAATAAATGCTTCGGTTTCTCGTATTAAGCCAATATTGCTTACTGTTGCAACTACAGTCCTTGGCTTAATACCGATGACTACTAAGCTAAACATCAATTTTTTCACGTTACAAATTACATATGACACTCCATCAAGCCAGTGGTGGGTTAACATTTCAATCACCATAGCATGTGGAATGTTAGCTGTGACGTTTCTAACCTTATTTTTCACTCATGCGTTGCTTGTGATACAAAGACATGAAAAAACTTGACTTAAATTAGTAACTATTTACTATTAAAAGTAGTGTTCTTTGCCTGTTGAAGCTATAATTATAACTAATTGTATAGGGTTTATTTGTATGATTGCTAACCGAAAAAGCAGTGTTAAACAGAAAAGTGACAAAAATAACTTAGTTGGAAGCATTGACATAATAAAAACAGCAGGAGAGCTTTCACTTCAAAAAGGTCTAGATTTTGAAGTGGTAATGAAGGCATTAGAAAGTGCCATAGAAGCAGTGGCTCATCAAAAATATGGTAGTAAAAGTAAGATTACAGTCAACATAGATAGGAACACAGGCAAAGTTACTGCATATAGAGAATTAAGGGTTATTAGTGATGAACAAAATGAAGAAGAGAATACTGGATATGAATCAATTACTCTTACACAGGCTAAGTTAATAAGAGAAGATGCAAAAATTGGAGATACTGTTAATGAATTGCTTTCTCTCAGCACTGATCTTGCTTCAGCAAGAATTGCCCAGCAAAGAATTGCTCAGGTGATTAAATACGAAGAATCGAAAAAGCAATATGAGGAATTTAAGGATAAGGTAGGAGAAATAAGATATGGTATTGTTAAACAAGTGGAGTATTCAGAGCTGATCATAGATATAAATGGGGCTAGGGCATACCTTCCATTGCGAAATTTAATCGGTGGTGAATCATTTCGCGAAGGCGATAAGATTAAAGCTTACATACAAACTGTTAAGTGTTCTGATGATGGACGTCAAATTATTCTTTCTAGGTCCCATGAAGGCTTTTTGGAGGCACTATTAAATCAAGAGATACCGGAAATTGCTGATGGGCTGGTAACAATTAAAGGTATAGCTAGAGATGCTGGTTCAAGGTCTAAAGTTGCTGTTTTCTCTCCTGATAAAAATATTGACCCAGTAGGTGCTTGTGTTGGAGTTAAGGGAGATAGGATAAAAACCATCATACATGAATTAAATGGAGAAAAAATTGATGTCATACATTACTCTTCAGACCTGGGCCAATTTGTTATCAAAGCAATTACTCCTGCAGAAGTATCGAAGGTCATTATTGATGAAAATGAAAACTGCGTAGAATTAATAGTTGCTGAAGATCAATTAAGTTTAGCTATAGGGAAAAAAGGTCAAAATGTAAGATTAGCCTCAGAACTTGTTGGATGGAAAATTGAGATACTAAGCACTCAGCAAGAATCAGAAAGGCGGAGTAGAGAACTCAGTCAGTGTTCATCTTTATTTGCTGAAGCTTTAAATTTAGAGGAAATTATGGGGCAGCTGTTAGTCACAGAGGGTTTTTCAAGCGTAGAGGATATATCACATGCTTCAATTAAAGAGCTTGCTTCGATAGAAGGCTTTAACGAAGATATTGCAAGTGAATTGTATAACAGAGCAAATAAATATCTAAAAGCAGAAAATGACAAAAAAATAGAAGAGTTGAGAAGTTTAGGTATGGAAGATGATGTAATCAATTTACCTTTATTAATAGACGATAAAATTGCTCTTAGTAAACATGGTATCAAAACTCTAGGGGATGTGGCAGATTTGTCAAGCTATGAGTTTTATGGTATGCTCTCCTCTTCAGCGAGCGGTAAAGAGGATTTAAAAGACACAATAGACTCAATAATCATGGAGGCTCGTAAGAAGCTTGGTGTAATATAGCAAAATGTATGAATAACGAAGATATCAGTAGTAAAAAACTAACGCTTCAAAGTTTTAACAAACTTAAGTTAGATCTTGATTTGAACTCTTCAGCGAGTCCAAGTATGGGAGCCACAATAGTAAAAAAAAGAAGAAGAAAACCTCATGAGCCAGAAGAGCAAGATGGAAGTAAATTAGGTTACTTGACAGAAAAAGAACAAATCTTCCGTATTAATGCTGTACAAAATGCCGCTTTGTTAAAAGGAAAGAATCTAAAAGAAGAAAAAGTAGTAGTAAAAGAAAACGATGATGAAAAGGTTGATGATAAAGATGGTGCTTCAGATGCCTCGTTTAAAGAAATCGAAGAAGAAACTTCAAGTGGTCTTAGCTCAACTAAGCCAATGGAGGGTGGAATTGACGATGAAGATGATGATAAAAAACCTTTTAAGGCTAACAAAGATATATATTCTAAGCACTCCAAACTGATAATTGCGCAATCAATAGATGACAAAATTGAACAATCTCCTGCGTTTAAGCAAAGATTTGGTATAAGAAATAAAAAATCAAAATTTACCAAAGGTAAAAACATATCAAGAGAAGTTATTGTACCAGATGAAATTACAATCAGAGAATTATCCGTTCGTATGGCAGAGGACAGTAAAGATGTGTTAAGAATGTTGAAAGAAGAAGTTGGTGAGAGTTACAGAGTGGATGATTTGGTAGATCCGGATATAGCATGTGAAATAGTGGAAAAATTTAATCATACAGCTAAACGAGTGAGCGATGCTAACAAGGAAAAGGATTTACTTTTCGTAGAGAACAGGGAAAACTTGCCTAAAAAACCTAAGCCGCCAGTTGTCACTTTTATTGGACATGTTGATCATGGTAAAACCTCATTGCTCGATGCGTTTCGTGAATCTAATGTTGCAGAAAGAGAGTCAGGTGGAATAACTCAACATATAGGTGCTTACCAGGTAGTTACAAAAGATAAACAAAGAATTACTTTCATTGACACGCCAGGACATGAGGCATTTACTGCAATGCGTGCATGTGGTGCCAACATCACTAATATAGTTGTAATAGTGATTGCGGCTGATGACGGAGTGATGAAACAAACGATTGAAGCAATAAACCATGCAAAGGCAGCAAATGTTTCTATTATAGTTGCTATTAATAAAATTGATAAATCGCAATCTGGTGATGTAGAAAGGGTAATTAGTAGTTTACCTCAATATGACCTCATTCCTGAAGAACTTGGTGGTGATGTTGTGGTTGTGCCAGTGTCAGCAAAAAAGAAAATCAACCTAGACAAACTGGAAGAAGCGATTTTGTTAATTGCTGATTTAATGAAGCTTGAAGCAATAGAGGATTGTCGAGCATTTGGGTGGGTGATAGAATCCAAAATAGATAAAGCTAAGGGAATATCAGCTACGTTGATAGTTGAAGAAGGAACGCTAAAGGTTGGTGATATGTTGGTGGTGGGTACGACATATGGAAAAGTACGTAGTATGGTTAATCACCTTGGTCAAAAGGAAAAGATGGCTCCACCTTCCACTCCAATTGAGATCACTGGCCTAAACAGTGTGCCAGATGCTGGAGATAAATTTGTTGTTGTAAATTTTGAAAAGCAGGCACGTGAAATCGCTGAATACAGATTAGAGCTGATCAAGAGAAAAGAGGAGGATTTAAGTAATAGTGATTTAGACATGTTCGGTCGTAATGACAATGAGACAGAAGAGTTATTTGTAATCTTGAAGTGTGATGTAACTGGTTCTGTCGAAGCAATATCAAGTTCAATTGGTAAACTTGGTAAAGATCAAGTGAAATTAAATATCCTGTACAAGGCAGTGGGGGGAATAACAGACTCAGATGTGTTGCTTGCAGAAGCGTCAAGGGCAGTAATTTTGGCATTTAATGTCAAAGTGGATTCAAAAATAAGGGATTTGGCAAAACAAAAAGGTGTAGAAATACGTACTTATAACATAATATACGAACTTATTGACAGTATGAAAATGTGCTTAACTAAAATGCTAAAGCCTGTAACACGAGAAGTGCGTATTGGTTCTGCATCTGTGAGACAGGTATTTAATGTGTCTAAAGCTGATAATATTATTGGATGTTATGTAAGTGATGGAGTTGTAAAAAAAGATTCTTTAATTAAGATAATGCACAACAATAAATTAATATATGAAGGAAAATTGAAAGCTTTGCGTAGATTTAAGGATGATGTTAAGGAAGTAGGTACAAACTTTGAATGTGGAATGTCTCTAGATGGTGATGCCAATATTAAGGTTGGAGATATTCTGGAAGTTTATCAATTAGTGCAGGAAGAAAAGGTATTATAGTATGAAAAAAGAAATCAGGAGCCTAAAAATAGCGTCTGTACTGCATAGAGCAATATCCAGAGTTTTAAAAGAAGGTAAGGTATTCAATAAAAATGTAGCGGTATCCGAAGTAAAATTAAGTAAGGACTTAAAAAAAGCAGATGTATATGTAGTGCTGTCTTCGTTAAGCGAAAAAGATTGTGATATTGGTACTATTATTGACGAAATCAACCAATCTGCATGGTTGATACGCAAATCCATATTATGTTATGCTGATTTGCGATTTGTACCCAAGTTAGTTTTCAAAACTGATTTAGCATTCGATAATTTTGTTAATATAAGCAAAATACTGAGTAGTCACACTTAATAATGCATTTCAATCATTACCTTTCATTGATGAGGTTGCACAGTTTAACAGGTTTATGGCTTGTATTATTCCCTAGTTTAAGTGGTATTATTCTAGCCTCAGCTTCTCTATCTTGGCAGACCTTTTTTATCCTTATTTTGTTTACTATAGGTGCATTCTTGATGAGACCTGCGGGTTGTATAATCAATGATATTTTCGATAAAGAAATAGATGCACATGTTGAACGAACAAAATATAGGCCACTTGCAAGTGGTGCACTAAACGTAAAGCAAGCTTTGACTTTACTTTCTCTGTTACTGTCCATTGCGCTAGTAATCCTATTACTTACCAATAAAACTACACTCATACTTGGGGTAATCTCAATGTGTATGATAATTATTTACCCTTTACTAAAGCGTTACGTTTGGTGGCCACAGTTGTTTTTAGGGTTTACTTTTAACATGGGATCGCTTCTAGGTTGGGCAGTAGTAAAGAACCAGGTTAGTATAGAACCTATGCTCTTTTATGCAGGGTGCATCTTTTGGACACTGAGTTACGACACCATATACGCTCATCAAGATAAAAGAGATGATGAAAAACTCGGAATGAAATCAACAGCATTGTATTTTGGTGATACAACAAAACCTTGGCTAAAAAGATTTCATTTAATGTCTCTTATGATGTGGCTATATGCCGGTATTTTATCATCATTGAATAACATTTTCTATATCGCTTTACTTGCCGTGGGGGTCGTGTTTCATTACCAATATAAAAATCTCAACCCCGACAATTCCAGTCAATGCATGTCCACATTTAAAAATAACTCCTATGTAGGACTACTGCTTTTTCTCGGCATTCTTTTAGATAAAGTTGTAAACTGAAATACAATTAATTAACAAAGGCTGCCCCGAAGGAGTTTAAAGACACCGGGGAAGACTTTGTTGGAGTTATCTATAGAGAAATCCATAGCTTACCAACGTTAGACATACCTCGTACTACAATACTTTCTTCAAAAGTATACATGTTGCTTCACCAACATACCCTGGGTGTACAAAATCGCACTCATACCCCAGTTCTTCATAGAATGCTCTTGCTCTTGAAAATTCATCGTTGCAATAGTTGCTATTTTACAGTGCATTTCCCAACTATAATCATGAACTTTTTCCATTAACTGCTTTCCCATACCTTTTTTCCTATGGTCGTGATTCACCCAAAGCAGATCAGTGTAAATTGAACCATAGATATAAAACCGCTACATCCTGCAATAATTTGCCTAGCATCATCGTGAATAAAAAAGCAAATGGATTATATGTGCCTTTATCAGCGTTTTCT
>NZ_JACZHU010000041.1:0-8783 GCF_020278605.1 Wolbachia endosymbiont of Mansonella perstans
GATTGTGTTGTTAACGCTAAGAATAAAGATTGTGTTACTCAATTACATGCAGCTGTTTATAGTGGGGAATTAGATATATTGAAGTATCTCATCAGTAAGGGTGATGACATTGATTCTGGTAACATAAAACTGCTACACTTTGCCGTTCTTGGACAAAACTTGAGAATCGTGGAGTATGTGATCAATAAAGGTGTTTATATTAATGCTAGATAGATGTGGTAGAACTCCATACACTACTCTGCTTTGTGTAAAAGCTCTAACTATAACAGAATATTTCCTCAAAAAAGGTGATGATGTTAATGCTAAAAATGAAGATGGCAATACTTCACTCCACCTTGCTGTTGTGATGGAAAACGTTGATGTAGCTATGGTACTACTGACAGACAATTCGGACGTTAATGCTAAAAACAGCAAAAGAATGACAGCATTACATTATGCCACTGATTTTTATTATATGGATCTTGTGAAGTTGCTTTTAACTCATGGTGCAGTTCCTGTGTCTGCTGAAGGTGTTTAATGTAGCTTGAGAGGAGGAAAATTATTTGTCTTGACAGCATATATGACATCCTTTACGATTAAAGTTAACAGTGAAAGCGTATATTTGTTATGTTTGCGGTGATTGAAACAGGTGGAAAGCAGTATCTAGTAAAAAAAGGTAGTGTAATAAAAGTAGAAAAACTGGAAGCTGAGGAAGGAAAGGAGGTAGAGATTGACAAGGTAGTTTGCCTTTTAAACAACGGTTTATCTTATTCACCTAACGCTATTGTTAAAGCTGAAGTGCTTGAGCAACGTAGAGGGAAGAAAATTATAATTTTTAAAAAGAAGAAAAGAAAGAATTATCGTAGGAAAACTGGCCATAGGCAATATATAACTGTTCTTCGTATCAATGAAATTAATCTTCAAAAGTAAGGGATAAGGTATGGCAACTAAAAAATCAGGTGGTAGTTCCTGTAATGGTAGAGATTCCGCAGGTCGTAGGTTAGGGGTAAAAAAGAACGGAAAAGTTATTCCTGGTAACATAATTGTCCGTCAAAGAGGTACAAAATTTCACCCTGGAAGGAATGTCGGTATGGGTAAAGATCATACAATTTTTGCTAAAGTGGAAGGCTGGGTCAAATTTAGAAAGTCAGTAAATAAAAAGACTTTTATAGATATCTTGCCTGCGGATAATATACAAATTTCAGCTTAGGGGGTCTGTAGCTCAGGTGGTTAGAGCGCACGTCTGATAAGCGTGAGGTCGGGAGTTCAACTCTTCCCAGGCCCACCATTTAGTAATTGCTAGCTGGATTTTCTATAACAACTTTTATATTGTATGAGCAGAAGCTTAAAGCATGAGTTTATATAAAAATTTAGTCACCAGTGAATCAGTTGCAGCTGGTCATCCAGACAAAGTAGCGGATCAAATTTCAGATGCAATACTTGACGAGTACCTTTTTACTGATCCTTTCTCGCGAACCGCAATAGAGACTTTAGTTACTAAAGATAACGTTATTATAGCGGGAGAAGTGCTTGGACCTAACATCGTAAATAACAGAATTGAGAATATTGTACGCAGTACAATAAAAGATATTGGTTACGAACACAATAGTTTCCACTGGAGAAGAGTGAAAATAAATATATTGTTGCATAAACAATCAAATGACATTGCAATAGGGGTAGATCAAGGTGCTGGAGATCAGGGCATTATGTATGGTTATGCAACAACAGAGACAGAGAGTCTCATGCCAGCGCCCATTTTTTATGCACACTTGATTTTAAAAAATATTATGAGTGTAGCTAAAGAAGCAAAACTTGGTCCAGATGCAAAATCGCAAATTACCTTGGCGTATGAGAATAATCTGCCAGTACGTACTGAAAGTATTGTCGTTTCAATACAGCACCCTGAAGATCTGGATCAATTAAAAGTAAAGGAAATAATTTACCCTTGCATAGTTTCATCTTTACCTAAAGGGTGGATGTGTTCTGAGGAAAATCTCTTGGTCAATCCAACTGGTAGGTTTGTTATTGGTGGACCAGTTGGTGATTGTGGATTAACCGGACGAAAAATCATGGTTGATACTTATGGGGGATATATTCCGCATGGTGGGGGAGCGTTTTCTGGAAAAGACGCAACAAAAGTTGATAGATCTGCAGCTTATATGGCAAGATATCTTGCTAAAAATATTGTCTTTGCAGGTTTAGCCGAGCGATGTCTTGTGCAGCTTTCTTATGCAATTGGTGTATCAAAACCTACCTCATTCTACATTGATACATTTGGTACAAATACGGTAGATGAAAAGAGAATTAAAAAGCTTATCGAAGATAACATAGATTTATCAACTAAAGGCATCATCAAACATTTATCGCTTAACCGTCCTGTATATAAACGTACAGCCTGTTATGGACACTTTGGTAAGGAATCAGAAGAAGATGGTGGGTTCTCTTGGGAAAACATAGATTTATCTGATGTTTTTTGTAGGAAGTTTAATATGGGGAACAACAAAAAAATTTCTTTAGACTGCTAAAGTTTTTGATTTATAGCTTAGTACTGATATACTAACCTATTGTTAAAGTATAATTAGCTTTTCATAATAATTATACTATATTAGTAATAATTTTCATATTTACGGGGGCTCACAAAATGTGTAACAGAATAGAAGAGAAATTCTACGATATAGCTGTAAGAGAATCGTCCGATCTTATTGAAAAAATAAAAGAACATCCTTTCAATGTTGAGCTAATGGATAGTACGCTAGATTATGAAAAATTTAAATTTTATCTTCAGCAGGATTTCTTATATTTAGTAGACTGCACTCGTGCTTTGTTGGTTATTGCAGCTAAAGTGAATGAAGTTGAAATAATGAATAGTTTAATCAATGTAGCAAGGGGAACATTTGATGTTCGAAAACAATATAAAAAATATTTTGAAGATTGTGATTTATCCGATAATCACAAGAAATCAAGGACTTGTTCTGCCTTTACTGACTTTTTCATGTGTGCTGCATATCATAATTCTGTTGCTGAAGCTTTAGCAGCATCTTACCCTTGCTTCAACATATACCAAATCGTTGTGCATCATATGATGAATAAGATAACACCTAGGAAGGTTAAAAATAACAAGTACGAAGGATGGATCGACATTTATAATAGCAAAACAATGGATGCTGCAATTTATGAGGTTACCAATATTATAAATAAGCTATATAAAAAAGCTGGTGAATACGAGAAGAAAAGAATGCGTGAGTTTTTTAAAAGAGGGCTGGAGCTAGAGTTAATGTTTTGGGATGAGGTGTATTACTTTAATACACCTATGGTAAAAGCGTGTTAGTGGAAAGTTTCTCACATCTTGGTCTTGATGGTATTATAGTGTTCAGTGGCATAATTAAGAGTTACTATGGATCAAATCTTTTAAAGGACATGATTGAACATCCTTTTAATGTTGAATTGGCAAATAATACTCTAAGCATAGGGAGCTTCAAATTCTATGTTCAACAAGATGCCTTATTCTTGAGTGATTATATTCGTACCGTTTTAATCACTGCATCCAAGGTAGAAAATTGTAACAACATTACCCTACTCATAGAAGTGGCTCAAGGAGCAATGGCCATTATGAGAGTTTTATATAACCACTACTTTGCTGTGTATTCCATAAATCGTGGAGAAAAGTCCCTTGAATGCTTCAATTTCACTAATTTTCTTTTGTCTACCTCATATAACGACACTTATGAAGCTATAACAATTTTATACTCCTGCCATTTTATATATAAGGTCGTTATTGATAGCATGAAGAGCAAGATTAAGAAAAATAACAGATATAAAGATTGGTTTGATTTTTATTGCGGTAGTTTAGTAGAGTCTGGGTGCATCGCTTTAGAGAATATTGTTGATGAATATTGCCAAAAAGTAGGGGGAAATGAAAGGAGCAGAATGCTTGAATTATTTAGAATCAGTGCACAATTTGAGTTGGACTTTTGGAACAGTGCATATAATGTTTCAAAATTTAATCAAGTGCCTGAGGAACATTGACAATTTTGAGCCAATTTGTATGCTTAATACGTATTTTTGAAGATGGTATGAAAAGTAAAGAACATGATTTTCATTTAGTGGACCCAAGTCCTTGGCCAATTGTTATATCAGCGGCAATTCTTATTCTTGCGCTTGGGTTAGTTGGTACCCTCCATAAACAGGTTTTTGGAATACTTAGTTTAATTTCAGGAATATCTGGGGTATCAGGGGTATTATTTTATTGGTGGAGGGATGTAATAAAAGAAGCCATTTATGATAAATGCCATACTGACGTTGTAAAAAATGGACTTAAGATTGCAATGTACTTATTTATCTTTTCAGAAGTTGTATTTTTTATAGCGTTTTTTTGTTCATTCTTTAAAGCCTGGCTTAGCCCAATTTTTTCATTTGAAGCATTTTCTCTTACAAAAAGGGTTGAATGGCCTCCTGAGGGAATTTTGCCACCCGACCCTTGGTCATTACCGTTTATGAACACGTTAATATTATTGCTTTCTGGCACAACTATTAACTGGGCACATTACTCTCTACTCGAAAATGATAAAAAGAGCATGATTAAAATGCTATTAACGACTATATTGCTTGGGGTATTTTTTATAATGGTGCAAGCTATAGAGTATCATGAGGCGAGTTTTTCTCTACAAGAAACAGGAGAAAAGCTGATCTATGCGTCCAATTTTTATATGATTACCGGGTTTCACTGTGCACACGTTATAATAGGGATAATATTTTTGTCAGTGTGTTTGTTCAGGGCTCGGAAAAATCAATTTACACCTCAAGACCATTTATGCTTTGAATTTGCTTCCTGGTATTGGCACTTTGTAGATGCGGTCTGGATATTTTTGTTTGTATTTATTTATTGGCTGAGTGTTTTTTAGGTGGTTAAAATAATAGGTCTCGATCCGGGAATAAGTAAAACTGGGTGGGCTATTATCAATCTGAGTGAGAAAAGTAATATTGAGTTTCTGGAAAGTGGTACCATATCAACTGACAGTAAGCTCAGCAT
Organism: Wolbachia endosymbiont of Mansonella perstans; assembly: GCF_020278605.1. Lineage (NCBI taxonomy): Bacteria > Pseudomonadati > Pseudomonadota > Alphaproteobacteria > Rickettsiales > Anaplasmataceae > Wolbachia > Wolbachia endosymbiont of Mansonella perstans. Next base: position 5,009 of record NZ_JACZHU010000041.1, read on the forward strand.
AGGTGAACGTCTGTACATAATTTTCGGACAATTAAGAAAAGTAATTTCTTTGTATTCTCCAAGTGAAGCTGCGGTGGAGAAAATTTTCGTTAATAAGAGTCCTAAATCTTCGCTAATTTTAGGATATGCGAGAGGGGTCGTAATTTTATCATTGGAGATAGCAGGGTTAACTATAAATGAATATGATGCGAACTATATGAAGAAAAGCATTACTGGAAATGGCCATGCTAACAAAGATCAAGTTATATTTATGGTAAAACAGATAGTTAAAAATTTAAATATAAAATGCCACCATGCTGCTGATGCTCTTGCTATAGCAATTTGTCACGCTCATATGAAAGATTCATGTTTTATGGGATAGTTTTTATGTACCCGTTCAGTGAGATGGTAGAATGAGATAAACAAGGTATCCTAAAAAGGCTACACATTATCTCAAAGGTATGATCATTTAGACATTTCCTAATTTATCATTTTGTGCCACTGCTCTTCATCTAAAATTTCTATACCTAATTCTACTGCCTTTTTATATTTGGATCCTGGATCTTCTCCTGCAATGAGGTAGTCAGTTTTAGCAGAAAGATTTGAGCTAATTTTTGCTCCTAGAGCCTTAGCTCTTACTTTTGCCTCCCCTCTACTCATAGTAAGTAATTTGCCGGTAAACACTATAACTTTATTATTCAAAATAGAATCGCTGGAGTTGGAGCTGAAAGGCAGAACGTTAAGACATGTGGTAAGATCATTTAACATTTTGATGTTATGTTCCTTAGAAAAAAATGATTCCAAAGATTTAGCCGCTTTTTCTCCTATGCCATCTATACCTACCAGCTCATCGCTAAAAGATTTGGCTTCTTTCTTCTCTGCACTATCTGTATCTATCTCAGCATCATTTGATAGCAGTTTGATCATCGAGCTATACCAATTGTCATAAGAGACATAATAATTTGCAAGCAATGCTGCTGCAACTTGGCCAATAAATCTAATACCCAAAGAAAATATAAACCTGTCTAGAGTTATTACCTTTCTGCTTTGTATAGCATTTAATAAATTAGTTATTGATTTCTCGCCCCAGCCAGACTGTTCTTCTAGATTAAGTTCATTTAATTTTTCTCCTAAGGTAAAAATATCTGGGATTTGCTTTACCAAACCAAGGTCATAAAAAAACTTTATTTGCTTTTCACCAAGGCCAACAATGTCAAATGCATCTTTCGATACAAAATGCTTCAGTTTTTCTATTATTTGAGCTCTGCAGGTAAATTCCTCAGGGCACCTTATTGCTGCCCCCTCAATCTGTACTTCACTACCGCATTCAGGGCATGCTTCAGGAAATACAAATTCAGGTGTATCTGTGTGACGAGAGCCTTTATCTACTCTAACAATCTGAGGAATCACATCTCCTGACCTTTTGATTGTTACAACATCTCCTTCTCTTATGTCTTTACGTTTTATCTCATCTTGGTTATGCAGGCTTGCTCTACTGACTAGCACTCCGCCAATATTGACTGGCACTAAATCTGCAACAGGAGTTAAAATCCCTGTTCTACCTACTTGTATAAATATCTTGTTTAGCTTTGTTTTTGCATAAACCGCAGAGAATTTGTACGCAAGTGCTGAACGTGGTGCTTTGTGAGTGCTTCCTAGACGATTTTGCAGCATCAAATCATTGACTTTATAGACTATTCCATCGATATCATAATCCAAGTTATAGCGATGATTATAGATCTCGTTATAGAACTTCAGCATTCCACTCAAACTGCTTGTTAAGAACCGATGCTCATTTACGCAAAAGCCAAGTTCCTCAAGTTTCTCTAGTACTTCACTTTGGCTTTTCTCTTTTCCACCAATCAAAGAATAAGCAAAATATCTAAGTGGTCTACTTGCCGTAACGTTTGCATCCAACTGCTTCAGAGAACCAGCAGCCGCATTTCTAGGATTGGCAAACTCATTGTTTTCATTTAACTTTAAAAAGTCGCTGTTGCTAATATATATTTCTCCCCTTACTTCTAGCCTTCCTTGCACACCTTGCAAAGATTTAAGGAAGCCTTGTGTTGTTGCTACATTGTAGGTAACATCTTCTCCTACAAAACCGTCGCCTCGAGTTGCAGCTTTAACAAACCTTCCATCCTCATAAATTGCGGAAAACGATAGCCCATCAATTTTTAGTTCACATAATATTTCTATTTCATCCTCAATTAAAAACCTCTTTACTTTAGATAAAAATCTCTCCACACTTTCTTCATCATAAGCATTTTCAAGAGAAAGCATAGGTTCTTGATGTTCTACCTTGGAAAATCTCTCATCGGGTGCAGCACCAACACTATTCTGTGTTACATGAATTTCTGGAAGTTGTTCCTTTATCTCAGTTAACTTTCGCTTTAGCTCATCATATTTAGCATCAGTGATTTCCGGCTTGTTTTTTTGGTGGTATAAGACATCATGATAATCTATTTGCATTTTCAATTTAGCAAGTTCTCGTCTCAAATTTTTTAAATTAATCATATACAATTATCTCCCAACACTGGAACTAGTACACAAATATGGAATCATATTAAATTTTTCGTCAAGCTATGAAATTTCATGAATTTAATGCATAGTAGAGGTAAAGTACTAGAAAATCAATGAAGCCACAGATGATTGAAAGTAGTCAAGAGCGATATACTTATTTGCAACCAATAGCTAGAATTACTTATTATAACTTTGGAGTACATAAAATTTCATATGGTAATATTAATAACAAATGATGATGGTTTTGAAAGTGAAGGGATAAAGTTACTCAAAGAGATCGCGCAAAATTTTGCATCAGAAATATGGGTAGTGGCACCAGATACTGACAGAAGTGGAGCAGCAAGATCTCTTTACTACCCAATAAGTCGATCTATTAGAGTAAACCAAAATGGTAAAAAGGAATTCAGTGTGTCTGGTACTCCTGCAGATTGTGTTATTATTGCACTGAATAAAATTATGGATAAAAAGCCAGATTTAATACTATCTGGAGTAAATATTGGATCAAACGTTGGAGACGATGTTTGTTATTCAGGAACAATTGGTGCTGTTATGGAAGGAGCAGCAAGATCTATACCTTCTATTGCGCTAAGTCAAGTACATCATAATGGAATAAAATGGCATAATACAAAGGTTTTTGCACCAAAGGTTATTGCTAGACTAATTGAAATTGGCTGGCCTAAAAATATAGCGATGAGTGTAAATCTTCCTGCTGTGGAAAAAGTAAAAGGAATAGAGTTTGTTGAGCAAGGTGAATATAACATTGATGGAGATTTAACCTTTACTGAAAATTCAGATGGCTCTTTAAGTTTAAACTGGTCTCGAGAACACTCAGGTAGTGGTAGTGTAGGTAAAATCAAAGAAGGATTTATCACTATCACACCAATAAAATTAGATTTTACAGATTATGATACGTTGAATGCCATGAAAAATTCTCACGCAGACAAATTTTTTCCATAGTTAATTGAAAAAACGTTTGCAAATCTTTTATTAGCCGAATAATATGTTGCTATTAGACATAATACCTCCTGTTTCGCACCTTTTTAGGTGCGAGTTGGTGTTGTAAATAGGGTTTTAAATTCAAAACTTTGATATCTATTCAGGAACGTGGTTAATTTGCAAATATTGAAACAAAAGCAGTGTCATGTAAGTAGCTGACACAAAACTATACAAGCGTTGTGATTTAAGCCTATCACGAGGGCATCATCCAAGTAGGCTGACATTGGGATCCATGATGTTGCTTTATCAATAAATATTTAAGAAATTTGCCAAATGA
>NZ_JACZHU010000042.1:0-8642 GCF_020278605.1 Wolbachia endosymbiont of Mansonella perstans
TTTAAATTAGTAACTGTTGTTGCAGTTAAATATTAATGACTTTTTTCTTTTATTTTTTTGCAATTCTTAGCATTTTATCCGCTGTTTGTGTGATCAGCACAAGGAATCCCGTGCATGCAGTACTATTTTTAATTTTCACTTTTGTTAACTCTTCAGCTCTTTTTATCCTCCTTGGAGCTGAGTTTATTGCTATGATGGTGCTGATAGTATATATCGGGGCAGTTGCAGTGTTGTTCCTTTTTGTAGTTATGATGCTCGATATTGACTACATAAGATTGCATCAGGGTTTTACAAAGCATTTAACTGTTGGTTCTATATTATGTGTTGTGTTTTTTCTCATTATTGGTTTCGTAATCCGCAGCTCAGCACTGAATATAAGCAATGTTATAAACTATAATACCAATAATGTGAAAGCCATCGGTAATTTGCTCTATACTGATTATATGTACGCTTTTCACCTTTCTGGCATTTTACTACTTGTTGCAATTGTGGGCGCAATTGCTCTTACTTTGCAGGATAAGAAAAAAGGAATCAAAAGACAGAATGTATTAAAACAATTGACACAATCTTCATCTGTAAAGTTGGTTAAGGCTAAATTTGGAAAAGGAGTAGAATGGAAATAGGATTAAATCATTTCTTGGTAATTGCAGCTATTTTATTCGCTATTGGAGTGTGTGGTATTTTCATCAACCGTAAAAGCATAATCAACATATTATTGTCAGTAGAGGTATTATTGCTAGCAATTAATATCAATTTAGTTGCTTTTTCTGCTTTTACAAATGATATAGTTGGGCAAATTTTTGTCATGTTTGTGTTGACTGTTGCCGCAGCAGAGTCAGGAATAGGACTTGCAATATTGGTTGTATATTATAGAAGCCGTGGCAATATAGATGTTGAGCGAGCGAACTTAATGAAAGAGTGAAGGTATGACTGATATACTAAAATTAATAGTGTTTTTGCCACTTTTTAGTTCATTATTTGCAGCGCTTTTTAGAAGGGATATTTTTAGTCAGTTAATAACAACTGCAGGAATTGGAATATCTGCTGTTTTATCTTGGTACGTTTTTTTCACCTTTCCTCAAAATTATCACTTGAGTTTATTCCCCTTGTTTTCGTTGAGCGCCCTAAAGGTAAATTGGGCGATTAGTATGGATGCTCTCTCATCTTTGATGTTGATTGTAATTACCACCGTTTCGCTGGTAGTTCATCTCTATTCTATTGGTTATATGAAACATGATAAGGGAAAGTCTAGGTTCTTTTCTTATTTATCGCTGTTTACGTTTTGTATGATTGTGCTGGTCGTGAGTGACAATTTTGTGCAGCTTTTATTTGGCTGGGAAGGAGTTGGCTTGTGCTCTTATTTACTCATAGGATTTTGGTTTCAGAAATACTCTGCAAATAATGCAGCATTTAAAGCATTTGTTGTAAATAGAGTAGGGGACTTTGCGCTATTAATCGGGATTGTTCTTATTTATTACACATTTCATTCTTTGAAATTTGCTGAAATTTTTGACACAGCTGATCTTTTTGCTGCACAGAACATTAGGGCATTCTGTTGTGAGTTCAGAGTGGTTCATATAATATGCATATTACTTTTTATTGGCTGTATGGGAAAGTCTGCTCAGCTTGGCCTACATGTTTGGTTGCCAGATGCAATGGAAGGACCAACCCCTGTTTCTGCACTCATTCATGCAGCAACTATGGTAACGGCAGGTATATTTTTGGTAGCAAAATGTTCTCCGTTGTTTGAGATGTCAAATGTAGCACAAGAATTGATAGTGATTGTTGGTGCGCTTACTGCCTTTTTTGCAGCTACAGTTGCGATTACTCAGAACGATATAAAGAAAATAATTGCTTATTCAACTTGCAGCCAACTTGGTTATATGTTCATGGCATGCGGCCTTTCTGCTTACAATGTCGCCATTTTTCATTTAATGACACACGCCTTTTTCAAGGCCTTATTATTTCTCGGTGCAGGTAATGTGATTCATGCAATGCATCATGAGCAAAACATCCAGAAAATGGGAAACTGCTGGAAAAAAATTCCTTGCACTTACGCTCTCATGTGGATTGGGTCTCTTGCACTCTCTGGGGTATTTCCATTTGCAGGTTTTTATTCAAAGGATCTAATAATTAAGCATGCTTATGGTACTGATAGTTTTGCTTTCGTAATGAGCTTGGTTGTTGCATTCTTTACAGCATTTTATTCTTGGAGGTTATTGCTTCTTGTATTTCATAGCCAAAAACAAAGTAAAATTAATATATATGAAGCACCGAAAATTATGTTTACACCGCTACTAATACTTGCTCTTGGATCGGTATTTTCCGGAATATGGGGAGCAAATGTTTTGAATATAACTAGTAATGCATTTTGGAAATTAAGTTTAGTAGTTGTTAGTGAGTATGAAGTCCATAATTTCTTTATAAAGTTACTACCAACTCTAGTGAGTCTAAGTGGAATAGCGCTTGCGTACTTGATTTACTGCTATCAAAAATTTCAGCAGATTAAAAGTAAATTTTTACTTAAATTTTTGCAAAATAAATGGTACTTTAATGAGATATATGATTTTATCATAATTGCACCGATGAAGTTCATATCTAGATTTCTATGGAAGTTTGATGTTAAAGTCCTTGATTCATTTGGACCAAATGGTGCGGTAAGCTTGGTTAATGAATGTTCGAAAAGTTCTATAAAGTTACAGACAGGTTACATATTTGATTATGCGTTTGTTATGTTTGTTACTTTAATAATCAGTGCTTTGTATATTATTGGAATTAAAGAAAGTGTTGTTACTTAGTATATTCTTGCTTCCACTAATAGGAGCGCTGATTTTATCTCTAATCAAGATCAATCATAAATCCATATACCTAAGATTCCTTTCTCTATTTTTTGCTGTACTGCCATTTTTACTTAGCATTATAGCTTGTATAGGATTTGATTATAGTAATGCGGACTTCCAGCTCGTTAGCTACCCAATTAGAAACGCAGGGATGGGGGTGGATGGTATATCGCTACTTTTTCTTCTACTCACAACTTTCTTATTTGTTATTTGTATACTCTACAATTGCAAAATGAGTTATACGACTCTCAAGCCGTATATGGCATTATTTTTACTGCTTGAAAGTTTTGTGGTCGGTTTCTTTATTTCACTAAATGCCATAAGCTTTTATGTATTCTTCGAAGCTGTTCTAGTACCAATGTTCTTTATCATTGGCATTTGGGGAGGAAAACAAAGGGTGTATGCGGCATTTAAGTTGTTTCTCTATACACTTGCTGGTTCGCTGTTGTTTTTGCTTGGATTAGTGTATATGTATAATGTCTTTGAAACATTCGATATACAAAAATTAGCCACGTTAATGCCAAGTCTCGATCTTGGGGTGCAATCATTGTTGTGGATTGCATTTTTTGTCTCCTTTGCAATAAAAGTTCCGATGTTTCCGTTCCACACTTGGCTTCCTGATGCGCATGTGCAATCCCCAACTTCTGGATCGGTAATTTTAGCTGGCCTGCTTATTAAAATGGGAGGATATGGATTTTTAAGGTTCTCTATTCCGATGCTTCCTCAGGCAAGCTTCTATTTTTCAAATTTCATTGTTGTGTTAAGCGCAATTGCAGTAATATATGCTTCACTAGTTGCATTTGCTCAGGACAATATAAAGAAGCTAATAGCTTATTCCTCAATAGCACACATGGGAATCGTAACTGCTGGTCTCTTTTCATTTTACGAGGAGGGGGTACTTGGTGCTGTGTTTCAAATGATTAGTCATGGCCTTATTTCTGCTGCTTTATTTTTGTGTATTGGGGTGCTATATACTCGAACTGGAACTTTGGAGATTGCAAAGTATTTCGGCATAGTAAACACAATGCCAAAATTTGGTTTTATGTTTATTTTATTTTCAATGGCCTCGATTGGACTGCCTGGAATGTCTGGGTTTATAGGTGAGTTTTTGGCTATGGTTGGGGTGTTTAAGAGCATAGGGCTTTTTACAGGGTTTGTTGCACTTGGCACTATTTTGAGTGCAGTTTATATGCTGAATCTATGTAAGCAAACAATGTGGGGAGTCAGCTATTCTAAATTATTGAATAATCATCTAGATGGCATAGAATTTTCTGTCTTAATTCTGCTTGCAGTGCTTGTTATTTTGCTTGGATTTTACCCAACTCTTGCACTAAATTATTTGAAGCCATGTATGGCAAATTTATTAGTCAAGTACAATGTTCTATGAGCTATATACAGATATTGCCAGAAACGTTCTCTATTGTTTCCTCATTAGTATTGCTGCTGCTTGGGATCGTGTTCAACCGCCGCATCATTAACTTGCTAGCACTAGGTTGCACAGCGATTACCTTGATTGTTTTAGTTCTCTTAATAGAAAATAATGAAGTTTTTTTTTTCAATTCATTGTTAAAACTTAACTTATACATCAGGTCGGCTCAAGGATTGATCCTTACCGTAGGAGTTTTAGTACTCTTGCTGCTGAATTTATCAAAATATGACTATAAATATGAATTTTCAATACTGATTCTTTTTGCGCTGTTTGGCATGATGACTCTGGTTTCAGCAAATAATTTAATTTCTTTTTATTTAGCTTTTGAATTGATGAGTATACCTCTATATGCTCTTGCAAGCTTTAATAAAGATTCAGTTTATTCATGCGAAGCAGGAGTGAAATATTTTATGCTCAGTGCGTTATCTTCCTGCATCATGTTGTACGGAATGTCGCTACTTTATGGATATACAGGACAAACCGATTTTTCTCAGTTAAATTCATTTGCACAAAACCATCAGGTAACCTATGGAATAGTTTTTGGGTTGATCTTTATCCTTATTGGTTTGTGTTTCAAGCTTGCTGTTGTTCCTTTTCATATGTGGGCTCCAGATGTCTATCAAGGTGCATCTACCATAGTGGCTGCGTTTTTTTCTACTGCTCCAAAAGCTGCACTTGTAACATTTTTAATTAGACTGATAAATGAGGAATTAGTAAATGTTAAAAATTATGTTCAACCTGTTCTTTTATATGTTTCGGCATTATCTGTGCTTATCTCAGCTTTTGGGGCTTTACGACAAAAAAACCTAAAAAGGCTGCTTGCTTACAGTTCAATAGGTCATGTTGGCTTCATATTTGCTTCGCTTTCTATTTTTACGCGGATGGGAACAGATAGCTCCTTGACGTATTTGATGACATATATCGTTACAAGCATAGGATTGTTCTCATATTTTATACAAATTGACGATGACGATTGCAATATTGCAAATTTATCTGGTATAGGGAAAAAACACCCGGTTTTAGCATTTCATCTTTCTATACTATTGCTTTCTATGGCAGGAGTACCGCCACTTGCAGGGTTTTTTGCTAAGCTATTTATATTTAAAGGTCTAATAAGCTCAGGCTTTATCAGCCTATCTTTGATCCTTGTAGTAGCAAGTGTTATATCATGTTACTACTACCTAAATATCATAAAAGCTATGTATTTTGATAAGGCTAGTGGTAATAAAATTACTTACCTTAAGGGGCTATTCATTATCACTTCAGTGGCTTCCTTAATCAACATTGTTCTTTTTATATATGTAGAGGATTTATACTCTCTAATTCATTTAGTAACCAAAGGGTTATAAAGTGATTCCTGAAATATTCGAGGGCTTTCATATTCATCATTATAAAGAAGTCTCTAGTACTAATAGAGAAGCGTTGGACTTAATTGATAAAGAGATATCAAATGAAACCGTTATTATTGCCAATAAGCAAACAGATGGTAGAGGGCGTACCGGAAAAAGCTGGGTTTCTCCAAAAGGCAATTTTTGTGCAAGTTTAATTACAGATCTCTTACATAATCGTTCTGGTATCATTCCAACACTGGATTCCAGAGTCACGTGCTGGGATGATAGAAAAAATCTAAGTGAGTTAACAGAATTGATTTTTGTTACTGCTGTTGCTGTTGGCAATACATTATCATTATTTATAGGTGATAGTAACATTCAGTATAAATGGCCAAATGACATTTTGGTAGACGGTAAGAAAATAAGTGGAATATTGCTTAAAAAAAAATCTAATTCAAATTGGTTAGTTATAGGAATTGGAATTAATATTGATCATGCACCACTTTCAGAAGCAACATGCATTAGCAGCTACAGCAAGTCTGTGTCTAACACAGATCTATTAAAAGAATTAATAATAAACTTCAATAAACTAAGAGAACAGTTGATATTTGACGGGTTCTATGCTATAAGAGAAATGTGGCTGAAAAAAGCGTTCAAAATGAATGAACAAGTCAGCGTAAAGTTAGCTGGCAAATTGCACGAAGGGATTTTTATTGATATAGATAAAAGTGGTAGATTGGTATTGCAGCAAAAAGATGGAAGTTTAATTTATTCTAACACAGGTGAGTTATTTGTTGATAGTGCATTATGAATACATATGTAATTTTTGCCTACCTTGTTGGCTTTGCATTGGTTGCTGGAGAACTGATTTTTACTATTTCTTGCTATATCAAAAGCAAAAGAATTTTAGAAAGCCTTAAAAACAATAATGAAGAAGAAACATAAGCGATTACTTGTAGTTTCAGGAGTTTTCTTCTTTTTAAATTGTGCAGTCTTTTTTATTTTAACAACGCTCAAAGAAAATATCTCATTTTTTTATACAGTAAGTAAGGCGGTAGTTTTGCCAAACAATCAAAAGCCAATCCGTATCGGTGGAATGGTTGTTGAGGACAGTGTAATACGCAATGAAAGTGAAGTGGTTTTTCAAATGACAGATTTTAATAAGAGTGTTGTGGTAAAATATCAGGGAATACTTCCACCAATGTTTTCAGAAAAAAGTGGTGTTGTTGTGCAAGGTAAAATGCTTGATGATGGAGCCTTTTTGGCAGACACAGTGCTTGCAAAACATGATGAGAATTATATGTCTCGAAAGCAAGTAATAAAATAGAGAATTTTTTATTTCGTACGTACATAGCGAATAAATTTTCTCACATATTCATTTTTAGTATTTTTTATTTCTTGAACAGCTCCATGGAAGATGATGCTTCCCTCATATAATACTGCTATCTTATCAGCTATCTTAAATGCACTATGAATATCATGTGTGATTGTGATAATTATAGGCTGGGTCCTTAGACAGCTTTATTATTATCTCGTTTACTGTGTACCTGACATAATTGGGTCTGGTCCTGAAGTTAGCTCGCCAATACAATAATCTCTGGGTTGTGTGCAATTGCTCTTGCAAGTGCTACTTTTTTTCATTCCACCTGATAGCTCTATCGGAAACATATCTGCTATGTTTTTCTCCAACCCGACATCATTTAACTTTTCAATTGCTAATTGCTTTGCCTCCTTTTTGTTGATATTGAAGCGTTTCGTGTAATTAAAAGATATATTTTCCCAGACTGTAACATAGTTGAATAAGGCGGAATTCTGAAATAAAACTCTAAATTTATTTTTGCTTTTGCTATTTATTTTAATAGACCCTGAGTCCGGTGTCAGCAAGCTAATGATTGTTTTTGTTAATACAGACTTGTCACTCCCTGAGCCACCGAGCATGACTAGTGATTCTCCTTTGAATATATTAAAACTATGTTGTTTAATATCGTTTTATCATCAAAAGATAGGTTTAAGTTCGGTATTGATATTATGGAACTATGCATGCATCAAAGTAATCATGTAGTTTGCTAGAATAATCAGTATGGATGATAAAACAACAGTTGATGTTGTAACAATGCTGACTTCTCGAGCATCTTTTCTGCAGTGGTAACCGTAACAACAGCTTGAGACAGAAATTATGATGCCAAAGCAATTGCTTTCACTAGCCCAGTGATAAAATCATTCATATTGAAGAATTGAGCTGTGTATTTTATGTATATACTTACATTGTGGTTAAATTCAAAAACTGCAGTGATGTATCCCCCGAATATTCCTATTAGATCTGCACATACTGTAAGTATAGGGAATACTATAACTGACGCTAAAATCCTTGGTGTAATTAAATATTTGAAAGGGTTGATGTTCAAAAGGTTGTAAGTGCATCTATTTGTTTGGTGATGCACATAGTGCTAATTTCTGCCGCAATTGATGATCCAATTTTTCCTACCGTTATTAAGCTGACAAAAACTGGCTATAACTCTTTAATGATGGTGACCGTGACAAGCTTGGGTATTATTGCTCTTGACTAATCAATGGACCACTCAAGCTTGCTTTGCAAGACTATCACTGCTCCTATAAAAGCCCCTATAAGTCCAACAATTGGCAAGGAAAGAAAGCCTATCTCTATAATTTGTCTTGCTATATTGTTTAAATAGTATGGCGGTGTAAAGCAGTGATATAGAGATTGAATAAAAAATATAAATGCACTATCAAGCCTCAACAAGAGGTTGATAAAGCACCTACCGATTATTCTGATAATTTATATCAAAAGAGTTCGCTTTGCATTTGTCTCAGTTAAAAACCGGTTTTACTGAAAACTTCTATTAACTTCATCGTAGAGTATAGCCAAGATATGTCCTAAGTTCAATATACCTTAGACTTCTCGCATAACAAACTTCTAGCAGCGCATTTGATAAAACAAAAAACTTACTTGATAAACTCTTTTAACCCCCTTATCATGATAATAAAGCTATTTATTTAACTTCTCAACCTGTGCAGGTTAAA
>NZ_JACZHU010000043.1:0-8638 GCF_020278605.1 Wolbachia endosymbiont of Mansonella perstans
CTGGGATGACAAGAAAAGGCTACTAGGGTTACAAGAGAAGGAGGCACTGGGATGACAAGAGAAGGTACTGGGATAATACCCATAACCTTGTCATTCCAGCGCGTAACGCTAGATCCAAATTTTTGGCAAATTCATCAAAAATGTTGTATAATATACTTGTTTACGATCAATTTTGCTCGATCTCAGTGTCATCTACTTGTATAACATTGCCTGCTATGTAAATTGCTCTTAAATTAAAACATTTACACAGTAACATGTTGGAATGACACAAGGTTTGCGTTTATAAATCAAGTTGATTATGCTAAAAGAATTTGAAATTGAACCTCTGCTAAAAGATAAACCTCCACATCAAATCAAAGCTGTGGTTGCAATGTCTGGTGGAGTTGATAGCTCTGTTGCAGCAGTACTGCTACATCACCTTGGGTACCAAGTAATTGGTGTGACTCTTCAGCTATATGGTAGTGATGGTAATGCTAATACGAGAAAAGGTACATGTTGTACCGGACAGGATATTTATGATGCAAAGCGCGTAGCTGAGGTTACTGGCTTCCCTCATTATATCTTAAACTATGAAGAAATATTCAAAAGGGAAGTGATAGAGGATTTTGCAAACACCTATATGCGTGGAGAAACTCCTATACCATGCGTAAAATGTAATCAAACAGTAAAGTTTCGTGATTTATTGCAAGTTGCAAAAAATCTCAGTGCAGATGTCCTGGTTACAGGACATTACGTAAGAAGATTGGAACAGAATGGCGAGGTAAAACTGTGCATGGGCATCGATAAAAATAAAGATCAAAGTTATTTTCTGTTTGCCACAACAAAGAAGCAGTTAAAGCTTTTGAGATTTCCACTTGGTAAATTCTATAAAAGTGATATAAGAAAACTAGCAAAGCATTTTGGTTTACTAATCTCTGAAAAGCCAGACAGTCAAGATATATGCTTCGTTTCTGAAAGCTATAGTGAAACAATAGCTAAGTTAGCTCCACAATCTGTGCAGAAAGGCAAAATTGTGGATGCACATGGAAAGGTGCTGGGCGAGCACAACGGCATAGTAAATTTTACAGTGGGGCAAAGAAAAGGTCTGGGCATTACACATAGCGAACCCCTCTATGTGATAAAAATCAGTAAAGAAGATAATGAGGTCATAGTAGGTCCAGTTAGCGCACTAATGCAGAGAAAAGTGTTGGTCAAGGAGCTGAATTGGCTAGAGCAGCCAAAGGAAGGCATGGAAGTCACTGTGAAGCTCCGGTCATCACACTTGGGAAGTTTAGCGACAATATACCCAGCTGCAGAACAAAATAAAGCTTGTATTATTTTAAACAATGACTACTTTGGCATCAGCCCCGGCCAAGCCTGCGTAGCATATAAAAACGACCAAGTTGTCGGCGGTGGGTGGATATGTTCTTAACTCAAAGGCCCTATTAGCGTTAGAATGCTTGCTGTACATACTTTCTAAGAAAAAACACTAACATCATCACATAGACCTTATATCTGCTTTTCGTGGTCGGTCCAAGAAAATTTGTTCCATATAGGTAATGGGGTTACTTAATGCTTTTGCAGAACTTGTAGGTACATCGCCATTTTTCTCAAGACTCTTGGCTATGACATCCGCAACGCTTTTTCCTTCGAGGAGATAGTTTTTGCCTAAGTTTTTTTTCTCTTCATCTTCTAACTGGAAGAATCTTATTTTATTCTCCTCATCAATTTCTACTTTTATTCCCTTATTTTCTGTTTTTCCATCCTTTGTTTCTGTACTGCTGGGGTATAAATGGATACTGATCTTCCCTGCCTTGGTAGTAAAAGACATTTCAATGCCACCTTGTAAGACATCTGTATAGTTTCTTTTTTCATCTTTGTCTTCTTCAAATCTTACTATACTTTCTCCAATACGAAATACATAGTATTTAAAATTTAACTCTTCTATTTTGAGATCATTTGTAACTTTTTTTAGGTCATTTACAGCTTTTTTTAGACCGTTTACAACTTTTGCAACCTCAATAGTGCTACCTTGCGGATATTTTGTATAAAAGTAAAAGTTATCTACATCTACTACTAAATTGTCTCTTTGAACTTGTATATCCTTGTTTACTATACCACCATATGCTGCCCTCTTAAGGGCAGCATAGATTTGTTCACGCTTTTCAGTAAACTCAGAGATCATATCTCCCCCTATCATCCTGCATAGTCTTTCATCCTCATCATAAGAGTGTGGTTTCAATTTTATTCTTCCACCATTTACAATTAACTTACGGACAATATCAACTACAGCTTTTATGCTATCTGGATCATCCAATGCACTTTCACATGGACCGTCAAGCCCGAAATGCATAATTGTTGAAAATGTTACAACAGGAACACGACCCAAAGTATCTAGTACCGTTTCAATTACTAAACCCGACACAGTATTTTCACAATCATCACAGAGTGAGTTCAACCTTATCTCTTGTGGCAAATTATCTACTAAATCTTTTATACGCTTTAAAGCATTTCTTGTACAATTTATACTCTGATTATACAAACTCTTTCGGTCTTCTTGGTCGTTTTTTTCCCTAATATCTTTTATCTTCTCATAAAAATCCTTAATCAATTCCTTTTCATCTTCAGTTAATGGTATTTCTGCTAACTGTGAGCTTTTTCTTAAGAATTCCAGAAGAGAAAAATAATCTAAACTGCTACTTGAGTCTCCCTCTGAGTCGGAATCACTTGAGTCAGTACTTTCGCTTGGATGGTCGCTCATTGAATCGTCATTTTGTAGCGGGCCCCAACTACCATAATCAGAATTAATATCTGATGGCAGGCTACATTCTTCAGAATTAGTACCTATCACTTTACCACTTTCGTTTGGCCAATCAGTTGCTTGATTAACATTCCATAGACCCCATCCGTCATTTACATTTTCTCCAACATCTTCCTCAGTTTCTGTACTGCACTTACTTGTACTATCTGGTATTTCTTGATTACAACTTCTGCCTGTGTAATTATCAGATTCTGATCGTACTGAACAAGTATTACTAAAAGTTTGCTGGTCATCACTTACTGTTGGCCAATCTCCATCCATACTGGGTCTTTTTTGTGGATTACTACCTCCATCTATAATGTCACTTTCCAGTTTTCTTTTTAACCTAGGGTTCCATTGACTACCATCCCCTTCTGCCTGATAATTATGAGAAGTTTTTCCATCTAACAGATCACTAGGCACTTTAGGACGCAATCCTTCGAAAGGATCCCAAAGATCGAAAACATTTTTTATATATGGTTGCTCATCTTTTACCTTAACACTCATATTGTATGACCATCACTCACTAATTCCTAGGTAGTTACCATAATTTACAAACAAGTCAATAAAAATTTAGCAGTTCTCTACCAATGATGCTTACTTTTCCGTGTAGTTTTACGCCTTCTTGTCAGCTTAGGTCTAATCCTAATCAGGGTATGGCAGAAAAACTTGTTAAAGCAGGCAGTTAAATTTTATAAGGTGAAAATTTTTTATGACAGCCAAATCACTAAAGAACCCTAAAGAAAACCGTGATACTTAGGTTTGCTTAAGTCGTAAAATTTCAGCTTGAGTAAGACCAGTAGATCCAGCTATTAAGTCAACAGACACACCAGCTTTAAGTAAGTTTTTTGCCAGTTTAATTTTTCCCTTCTCTATGTCTTCTTCAAGTTTCCGCTCGAGATAGCTTCCTCTTTGTACAGGTCCATTATTCTTTCTTCATACGCTGTCAGATCCTTTTCATTCCAATGAAACTTGTCTAATTTATCATAAGCTTGCTTTATTACTGGCGATTCTTCTGCTATTTTTTTTTAATCTTCATCTGTTATTTCTTCTGCATACTTAAAAAAAGAAACACCAGCGCTCCACTGTGCTTATTAATTGCTCTACTTTATTTTTAGGGAACTTCGTCAGTTCCATGAATACAAATTGAAAATCCTTTAAGTTGTGCTCATTAATTTCATCACCTCTTATAGCATGGCTAGATATGTAATTAGGCTTACCAAGAAATAAAATACAATTTGACATTGCAATAAAGAAAATCTTCTTTAAGTTAGAGTACCTACCAGACTGTCTTGAGTAGGCTTTTGCAGCATAATATTGGACTCGTTTTTCAAAGCCCTTGTCGCGAGTGAGCTGCATTTCGACTACAAATCTGTTACCAACAGAATCCTGGCAAAGAACGTTAACTATACTTTGTCTCTCAGAGGCAATTTCAGGGTTCATAATAGTACTAATGAACTCTATTTCTTGTATAACATTAACTTCAACACATCCTAAAATATCGTTCAAAAAACGAATAAGGATGTTCTTATTTTTTCAGTACCAAAGATTTTCTTGAAGGTTAAGTCCAATTTCGGATCAAGAAATTTAGAAAAAGCCATAGTGCTTAGATTAAAGATTAATAATTATACACTATTCTGCAGAAATATTCAATCCTTTTTGACATTCATTCAGGGTATGGCAGAAAAACTTGTTAAAACAGGTAGTTAAATTTTATAAGGTGAAAATTTCTACAATAGCCACTAATTTAATATCCAGTCAATATTCTTTCCACCAATTCTTTTACCGTCGGTACATAGCCATTCTCATAAAACGGATCCTGCTTGAATTTATACACATTGTGTCCAGAAAACATGAGTTCGTTCTCAATATTACCATCGTGTATAATGTTTTGTAGTGTCTTTTGTATACAGAAACTCCGTGGATCCGGCTTTCGTCCTGTTGAATGGTTACCATGATCTTTCCAATTGCTAAACAGACAATGGCTCAAACATCCCCTACAATTGATCTGATCTTGTCTTATCTCCGCAAATTTGTCTGGTGTCACAAAAATCACAGTTGTATCTGGAGTTTTCATTGCTTCTGTATATCCTGCCCTAGTCCACGTATTTGCCAGTTCTTTATCTTTTGCAGTGAGGTAAATCTTTCTACCTCTTGCACCAATTGCAAATTCACTATTGAACTCTTCGCTAGCACTCTCTGAAAATTTTACTTGACGTGAGTTGCGTTCCTGTAACTCACGTATGAAGTTATTTCTTACTGCAGATGAGTAAAATCCTGTTGGACTGAATTTATTCAAAAATACGTCACCTTCTTCTAAAGTGAGTAGCTTCTTTTTCCATTCCGTAGAAATTGGACTTTCCTTCGTTAAAAGTGGACGAGTGCCAAACTGAAAAGCTATTGGTCCAATTTGTGAATTGTCAAACCAACGTTCCCAATCTTTTAAATGCCATACTCCCCCCGCTATAATAATTGGCGTTTTCAAAAGGCCGATCTCGTTCATGAAAGATCTAAGTTCTACAACCCTCTCAAATGGAGCTTGTGGAAGTTTTGGATCCTCACTATTACTGAGTCCATTATGTCCTCCAGCAAGCCATGGATCTTCATACACTACTCCACCAAGCAAAGAAGAAGATACTTTTTGGTAAGCACGTTTCCATAATGCTTTAAAAGCGCGTACTGATGAGATAATAGGGTAATAATAAACCTGATATTTGGCTGCAATTTCTCCGAGCTTGTAAGGCATGCCAGCACCGCAGGTAATACCATGAACTAAGCCTTTTGCCTTTTCTAATATACCACGAAGTACACGTTCTGCTGCTCCCATCTCCCAAAGCACATTCATATGTACTCTTCCACGGCCCTGTGATATTTTATTCGCTATTCTTGCCTGACTAACTCCAGCCTCGATACTATACTTAATCAATTCCTCATGTTTTTCATTTCTTGTTTTGCCTTTGTAAATCAATGGTACTAATTCGCCGTTACCATCAATAAGCTTAGCATTTGCACCAGAGAATGTACCTACAGCATCTGCTGCAGCAAATGCTCCACTTGATCTTCCATCACTAATCGCAATACCTTTGCCGCCCTCGATGACTTGCCACACTTCCTTTCCTGAAATCATTATTTTTTTTATCTTATTTTTCAAAGCTTCCTCATAATCTTTCATTCTATTTTACTTAATTACTAAAAAAATAACAGCTGTTTATTTTCTCTTGACATTGTCAGAACCTCCACAGCCAAATTTGGGTTTTAAATAGACATGTAAACAAAGAGCAGCTACTATAGATGTAGTCATGTGTTTTTTGCTTGTGATTATAGGTTTAGCAAGTGGAATTGGGTCAGGAAAGAGTTTTGTAGCCAATTGTTTTAAAGGGTTTGGTGCTGCTGTGTTTGACGCTGATTCCATTGTACATCAGCTTTACAAAGTAGATAAGAGCATAATAAGTTACGCAAAAGAAAACTTTCCCGGAGTAGTAGTAAATAGTGAAATAGACAAGGAGGTATTATCTAAATATTTCTTAGTCCATGATGAAAATTGGAAGCGATTTCAGTCTTTAGTTCATTCCGCTGTGCAAAGTGAGCTAGAAATTTTTATTGCTCAGGAAGAAAAGACCGATAGAAAACTTCTAGTTCTGGATGTCCCACTCCTGCTGGAAACGAGATTTCGTTTATATTGCGACTTTATCGTTTTTGTCCATGCAGATAGTGCTGTGCAAGCCCAAAGACTTAATGAACGTAATATAGATAAAGAAAAGCTGGATCTAATTTCTAATATCCAGCTACCCATTGCAGAAAAAAGGCAGATGAGTAACTTTACCATCGATAATAGTGCAAGTAAAGAACACGCCCTTTCTCAAATAAAAGATATAGTAGACTCGTTAAATCTCAGCAGTTGATCCCAGCTTACAATTTGCCCTCACCAAACTACTTCGAATCTTGGTTGTATTATTTGTAGACTTCACTACTGAAATTTCAAACCTTGAACCTGCGTTTAAAAGTGACTCAATTGATCTGCCAAAAAAGTCATACCTCCACCCTTTAAATAGTTTATATGTCTGCCCAGATATTGACCCAGCCAATTCATCTTTTGACGAAACCAATTTTCTTGATATACCGTTTTCCTTACATTCGTTCTCTAGAATAATCGATAGCATATCAAGCACAGATCTATCATAACTGCTTGACAAAGTATAATCTTGCTGCATAAAGTCTTTCTCATTTTCATTGAAAATATCTATAAATTCTAATAGGTCTTCCTCTTTTATATTTTTCGTGTTCTTTCTAAGATCTTCTAAAATCTCGTCAACACGTTCCACGTTTTTTTCAATAAAGCCAGCTATTACAGCATTATTAATTATTTTATTACGATTCACATTATAGCGCTGTGCTAAGGTCTCTTGCCACTCACTAACTGCTTTAACAGTTAATATCAATCTCGGATTTGCTTCGTAATTAAATTTAATCCTCTTCCATGCATCTTTTGGACTACGCAAATACTTATTTATATCAACCACTGCTTCCATCTCTTCCTGAAACCAGCCTATTCTACTCTTTTCTTCAAGTTTATTGCGCAATATCTGGTGCAGGTCATATAAATGCACCACATCACTTATTGCATAGTCTAATTGATCCTCAGAAAGTGGACGCTTTAACCAGTCTGAATTTTTAGCTTTAATTTTATCTAATACCACCCCTTGATACTGCTCCACTACTTTTGAGTAACCAATGAAGTCATGATAATAATGACAAAACATAGCAGCAACTTGGGTATCAAAAATGGGAATGGGAATGCATTTGAATACGGTGAATAAAGATTCTATGTCCTGCTGACAGCTATGAAACACCTTAATTATCTCGCGATTTAGCATTATTTTCTTAATAAGTGATAAATCAATTTCTGGCGCTAGTGCATCTACAACAAAACTCTTACCTCCGTAAGAAATTTGAATTAACGACAATTTTGGATAATAGGTTAAATTGTTTCTAAGAAATTCCGTGTCAACTGCTATAAATTTTGGCTTTTTTGCTGTTAACTCCTCACATATGTCTCCCAGACCCGACGTTGTACTAATTAGCATATATTTTTTTACTCAGTAGCCATACTTTAACACTTATATTAAATTTTGCAATTAATAGATCTTCTGCATAACAAATTTATACAGAAGGATATCATACATATCTTTCACAAATAGCAGTTTAGACTTTTCAAAAAGTCAAAATTCCATATAATTTTAGCATGGCTGATATAGCTTATAAAAGAGGCTGCAAAAGATCCATTACACATGTACAGTTTTCTGAAAGAAATGAGCAATCTTGCTTTTGTGTAGGCTTCTATTTAGATTTTATGTTATCCATACGATAAAGTTGAAGCTATCAACGTATAAAAAACATTATGAACTTTGTAAGAGAAAAAAACACTCCTGTGATGGAGCAATATTTAAACCTGAAAGCTCAATATAAGGATCATCTGTTGTTCTATAGACTGGGAGATTTTTATGAATTGTTTTTCGATGATGCCGTTAAAGCTGCAAAGCTGCTGAATATAGTGCTCACTAAGAGAGGTAACTCATACGGGCAAGACATACCAATGTGTGGAGTGCCGGCACACAGTAGTGAATCTTACTTGCACAGGCTCATAGATTTAGGATTCAAAGTTGCAATCTGCGATCAATTAGAGACTGCTGATGAAGCAAAAAGGAGAGGCTATAAATCCATAGTAAAGCGTGATGTAGTCCGAATTATAACTCCAGGTACGATCATC
Organism: Wolbachia endosymbiont of Mansonella perstans; assembly: GCF_020278605.1. Classification (NCBI taxonomy): domain Bacteria; kingdom Pseudomonadati; phylum Pseudomonadota; class Alphaproteobacteria; order Rickettsiales; family Anaplasmataceae; genus Wolbachia; species Wolbachia endosymbiont of Mansonella perstans. The sequence goes on from NZ_JACZHU010000043.1 coordinate 8,547, forward strand.
GAAGATTCGCTGCTGGAGGATAAAAGCAATAATTATCTTGCATCCATAGTTGAACAAGATGAAGAATATGCTATTGGCTGGCTTGAGCTATC
>NZ_JACZHU010000044.1:0-8620 GCF_020278605.1 Wolbachia endosymbiont of Mansonella perstans
TTCAATACTATAATAAGGAAACTGGAGGAATCTTTAAGTAGTTTCTTTCGTTTCTATTGGATGACGTTATAACTTTTTTCCACTTTCGTCTGTCCCCTTTCTGTGTAGTGGGATTGGTATAAGGTCTTAGGTGTTCTAATTTTAATCTTTATGTTATAAAATTGTTAATCATTTTATCATACAATTAGTATAATAGTTATTTTTCAAGCGGATTTTTATGACTTGTTACTCAATTTTATACCATACAATGCCTATTACCATAATATAGGTGAATCTCATTTTTCAAATTGTAAACCGTTATACATATCTGATAAATTCGATAATAGGCCTTACTTAGATAAGGATTATATGACCGCGCAAAAATTTTGCCTTTAGGCGATTATCGCATTTCTAATTTACACACGTTTCTCAAACATCATCATACTCCATTTCAAGGCGATCATAACCTATATTTTAAGCATTATTGCAATCCATGTCATAGTAATCATTATGATGCAGCATGGTGCTATGCTCATGACTCTGGCAACAAAGTATTGCTTAATATACACCATATTGGACTAGAAGTGAAAGTGGAAAAACAGGAACTAGTATAATAGAAGTTGCAAAAACTGAAGGAGTAACTGAATATTCAAACCACATTGCAGCAGCTGTTTCTACTAAGGAAATAATTTAGGGGCAATAAATTTTTGTAGATAAATTGCAGCGAATGAAAGACGTGAAAAGTGCGTAGAGAGCCAAAATGAGCGATATCATATTAAGTCACAAATAGCGTTGACTTAATATGATAAATAGAGTACAAAACAAAAGGAAGGGATATACATTATATACCTCTATCTGTTGGCTTATAACTTTGACAGCCCATTTGATGTATGGTCTTTCTTGCCTTCCCTACTAATACTGTTAATTTAAAATAAAGTTTTTATTATATAGGAGGTTTCTACGCCAGAAAGCGATGATATTCAAAATGATGTTAGTCAAAATGAAATTACAGAGGAAACTACTGAAGAACCTGCAGTAGGCAATGAAAGCGAAGGGGAACCCACTGCGAAGCCTGCGGTGGAAAATGAAAGCGGAGAAGGAACCTCCTGGAGAACCTACAACAGATACAGAGGAGACTTCAGTAAAATCTACAGTGGATGCAGTGAAACCTACTGCAGAACTTACGTTAGATAATGGAAGTGAAAGAAAACTTCCTAAAAAAGTTACTACAGTAAATATAGAAAAGCCCACTGAAAGAGTTACTACAGTAAATGCAGGAAATCACATGTAAAGTTTATAGTGGACAAAGGGAATTTTCCTATGAAGCCTTCAGTAGATTGAGGAGGTAAAATGAGAACTCTAGATGAGTATCCATGTTTCAACCATTATCATAACTTACGCTTTAAGCATTGTCATGATTCATATTATAATGGTCATCGTGCTTCATGTTATCATGCCTATGATTCTGGCAACACAGTGATAATACCTTATGGTTGGAAAGGTGGACTACCTATGGTAAAAGTTGTGACATACAGAATTTTTTGATTTAAATAAGCCCATGCTAATATCTGGTCTAGGTTGCAATATTTGTGATTGTTATTAACTACAAAAAGGCTGTTTAATTTTGAGAAACTGTGTAGATAAAAATAGAGGGGAGCATTTAAAGCATGCCGGTTTATATTTTGCAAGTTGTGTTTAACTCCTGTGCCGTTGTCTGAAAAAATATGGCATTGGTAAGTTTTTTCCTCTTGGTAATTTCTGTATAAGCTGCACAAGATAAGCCTTCAACTAATCTCATTTATTTACTATACTGCTATAATTTTATAGCTTTTTAGTTGATGAACATTTTTAAGCGGATCTCCTTGCTAATCCTTAGTAAATTAAATGAGTTGAAGCAAGGGGTGTTAAATGCAGAAAATTTTATCGTAGAACCTCCAAGTAATAGAGCACATGGTGATGTTTATACAAATGTTGCTATGGTACTTGCAAAGCGTGAAAGTAAGAATCCAGTCGAGATTGCAGAGATATTGGCAAAAGAGTTTGAACTGTTTGATGAAATTGAGAAAGTGGAAGTTGCAGGCTTTGGTTTTATTAATATGCACTTGAAAATAGAAGTATGGCATGGGATTCTCAAACAAATAAATGAGCTGAAAACAGAATTCGGTACTCTAAATGTTGGAAACAATCAGGCTATCAATGTTGAATTTGTATCTGCAAATCCAACTGGTCCACTGCATATCGGTCATGCAAGAGGAGCAGTGTTTGGTGACGTTTTAGCAAATTTACTGAAAAAAGTTGGTTATAAAGTCACCAAGGAATACTACATTAATGACGCTGGAGCTCAGGTAGATATGCTAGTTCGGTCAGTATATTTGCGATATAGGGAAGCTCTGGGAGAGGAGATCTGTATCGAAAAAGGTTTGTATCCTGGCGAATATTTAAAACCAATAGGGGAGGGGCTAGCCAAAAAATATGGCTCAAAGCTTTTAAATAGTCAAGATAATCAGGTAATCAGAGAGTATACTTTGAGTTCTATTTTAGAACTTATAAAGAAGGACATGAGCTTGCTTGGAGTAAGTCACGATGTTTTTACTTCAGAATATGAGCTACAAAAAAGTGGCAAAATCGAAGAGAGCATAAAGATGTTGTCTAACAAGGGTTTAGTGTATGAAGGGTATTTGGAAAAACCAAAAGGCAAAGAAAGCGAAAATTGGGCTTCCAGAAAAAAGATGTTGTTTCGCTCCACGAAATTTGGTGATGATGTTGATCGCGCACTGAAAAAAGAGGATGGCAGTTGGACTTATTTTGCCTCGGACATTGCTTACCATTTTGATAAGGTATCACGTGGTTTCAACAACATGATCGTAGAGCTTGGTAGTGACCATGGCGGTTATGTCAGAAGGCTTAAAGCAGTTGTCTCTGCGCTGAGCGATAATAAGGCGAAAATAGAGGTAAAACTACATAACATTGTGAATTTTTTCGAGGATGGGAAACCTGTTAAGATGTCAAAAAGATCAGGAAATTTCCTCACAGCAAGGGATGTAGTGGAAGAAGTTGGCAGAGATATTACTCGTTTTATAATGCTAACACGCAGGAGTGATGTGGTCTTAGACTTTGATTTTGCCAAGGTTAAAGAGCAGTCAAAAGATAATCCTATTTTTTACGTGCAATATGCTCACGCTCGTGCTCATTCATTGATGCGTAATGCTCCAAAAGAACTCCCAAGTGCAGACCTTTCACTTTTAAAAACAGGTGGAGAGCTCTTCCTTATAAAAACCTTAGCAAAGTGGCCAGATGTAGTAGAAATAGCAGCAAGGCTTTACGAGCCACACAGAATCACTTTCTACTTACTTGAAGTTGCAGAAGCATTTCATGCTCTATGGGGATATGGCAAAAGCGACTTAAACATGCGGTTCATACTGGAAAATAACTTAGACCTAACTGCTGCAAGAATGTTTCTAGTCCAGGCCTTAGCACACGTCATTGCTTCTGGGCTTTCTGTCTTTAATATAGAGCCTTTGGAAGAGATGAAATAAGCAAAAAATATAAAGATAAGAGAAACTCTAAACCCAACCCATGCATCAAGCCACAGCCCTATAATGCCTACTGTTGATGATTATTTCACCTATTGTGGTTGCTGCTAAAATAAAGCAGTAATACACATGTGTTAATAAAGAAATAGGTGATATAGAGGCTATGCTACCTGCTAGCAGTAGTTGAGAACCATAAGGCAAGACGCCTTTTGTAGCACAAGCAAAAACATCTAATAAGTATGCACTGCGGTGTAGTGCAATATTGTGTTTTTGTGCAAGCCTTTTTGCAATACCGCCACTTAGTAAAATAGCAATGGTATTATTGGCAACCAGGACGGTGAACATAGATGCTATTCCTGCTATCACAAATTCAGCTTTAGTCTTTGTAATATCACTTTTATCGATGAGTTTATGTAATGCTTTTTGACCTTGTTCGTACATTATATGGCTTAGTCCACCAATAAATAGAGCAAAGATCACTATTTCGTTTACTTCCTTAAAACCATTATATATGTCATGAGGAAATTGAATGATAGCATAGTCAAAAAAGACTGTTCCTAGCACACCAGCAATAATTATGTTTACAGTTATTGTTACTAAAGTAGAAACTTCAAGCAGACCCATGATTATTAGAGAAATGTAAGGGATAACTTTTATTATCGATAAATAATCTAAGTTTGAGATAGTAACAATTTTTGTACTATCTGCAGTTACTGCCAGATAGATAAGCGTTATAATGCTTGCAACAAGTGCCACTTTGGAGTTCACTTTAAGCTTATCCCTTATTGCAGCTCCTTGTGAAGAAACAGATGCAATAGTGGTGTCGGATATCATTGAGAGGTTATCACCAAATATGGAACCTCCAACCACAGTTGCAGTTCCTATTTCAAGGCCAAAAGCTCCACTTTTTGCCAGGTTAACAGCGATTGGTACCATTAACGCAATAACTCCCATGGACGTACCGATTGCAGTTGAAATAAAAGCAGAAGCCAAGAATATTCCAGGTAACAGTAACCTTGTTGGAAGGAAATTGAGAATTAGATTAGCAACAGTGTCTGCACTACCAATTGATTGGGTAACAGAAGAAAATGCTCCGGAAAATAGAAAGATTAAACACATGGTAAGGGTGTTTTTGTCACCCATGCTCTCGATGACAGTATCGATGTTATGCTGAATTTTATTTGTACCGCGTGAAACAGCAAAAAATAGTGCTGGTAGTAAGCAAATTACCGGTGAAACCTGATAAAGTGGATTGTCAGTTCCGATAAAAGAGAAATAAGTGCCGCTTCCAAGATATAAGATTAAAAAAATAAACAGAGGGACAAAAGCTGTCATTTTACCATATTTAAAAACTTAGGATAACTAATTAAGTTGCTTTGATCAAGCACTAATCCCTGGTTCCACTGATTCTGCAGGAAGTTAACAGCAGAATTTTAAACTTTGTGTTTAGTTTGCTTAGCTAAATCAGTCTGTTGCTTGACAATAAGATTTATATTGTAAAAGCCTCTGGATCTAAGTGTTACGCGAATAACTGTGCGAATGTCGAATTTGAGCCCATCGTGAGGGTGTTGTCCAAGTATCCTAGGAGATGTCATCCCAGCGCTCCTTTCTTCCGTCATCTCAGTGCCCTCTTTCTGTCATCCCAGTGCTAGACACTAGGATACAGGAAAGTTTGCTTGTTCACAAGCAAATTAGTGATCATAGAAGGTATTACGTTAAAACAACGTTTTCGATGAGATTGTGTAAAATGCTGGAGCCAGTGTTAGCTATTTGCATGACGCTATCTGCCGCGTAAATTACCTAAAAATCGCAATGCTTGTACAATTGTGTGTTACTCGTTTAAATGACATTACGAAAAGTGATTTTATGATGCATGTTTTGTGCTATACTTTTTTATGTCATGCAAATAGCTGACTGTCTATTCAAATAAAATAATGGAAAATGTTAAAACCGTATCAGTAAAAGATAACAACGTTAGGCTGGATAGGTATATCAGAAGAATTTTTCCTAATTTAAAGCAATCTGTAATTGAGAAATTTTTAAGAAGAGAGTTGATCAAAGTTGATGGCTGCAAAGCGAAGTCGAGTGATAGGGTGAACTCTAGGCAAACTATAACGATAAAACACTTAGATTATATTAAAAATACCAATTCTGAACGCAAATATAATCAAGAGTTAGTGAATCTACTGAAAGATAATATATTGTATGAAGATGAATACATACTAGCTATAAACAAACCTGCAGGAGTAATCGTTCAAGGTGGTATGAAGGTAAAAATTAGCATTAGTGATTTGCTTGACCAAATCAAAGAGGGGGAAACATTTAAGATTGTCCATAGGCTGGATAGGGATACAAGCGGAGCGATAATATTTGCACGCAATGCCAATGTTGCCAGATACCTTATGGAAGAATTCAAAGCACGTAGGGTAAAAAAAACTTATTTAGCATTAACTTCCGGCGTACCGAACAAGAATAGAGGAATAATAGACTATCCATTGGCAAAAAAATGCATTTCAGGTCAAGAAAAGGTGGTCATTGATGAAAATTCATTTCGGAATGCCACTACGCGTTTTTCAATCATAGCAAAGCTAGAGCATAATGTCGCTTACTTAGAATTGCAACCAATTACTGGCAGGACCCATCAATTAAGGGCGCATTTAGCCCACATAAACTGCCCTATTCTTGGTGATGGTAAATATGGTGGTAGGAAGGCTTTTATCAACGGTATAGTAAATAAAATTCATCTCCATTCGTGTTCTTTATCTTTAAAACTGCCGAATGATAAAAAAATCGCTATCACTGCCCTGCCCCCTGAGCACATTAAAAATTCTCTCGAGGCATTACACCCTCCCTTTGAGTGATAAATGTTACCTAAAAAAAGGCAAAAGAAGCCCCGGTTGGTGGCTAGTTATTTATATTAACTTTATAAATTGGAGTTTTTTTATTCTAAACGTCTAATCTAGCTGCTTTTAAACTGCAACTGACCTAAATTTAAACGTTGAGAAATTTACTAAGCAGAAAAAGGCAAAGGAACCATGTTAGCTAGTTATTCACTACCTATCTTTAAATTGGAGCTTTTTATTGCCTTAAACGCTTTAACAAGCGCATTTTAGGTTATATATAGGTAAAAACCTTGAAAGTTTTATAAAGACATTAAGCACACGTAGTGCAAAAAAATTAAATATAAGAAGCTAAGCACATTGAGTTTTTTTATCATTTAATCTGCATGGACTGAAGATAAACAATAGCTTCAGTACTATGGTAAGGGGGTTAGAGGAATTTGTCAAGTAGTTTTTTTTAGTTCTGTTTTTATGCCAGTGTTGGATGACGAGAAATAAAAGTCTGCATACTTATGGCAACCTCTTACCTCCGCTCAAATAGTTTTTCGATATCACTTAGTTTCATTTCTATATAAGTTGGCCTTCCGTGGTTACATTGTCCCGAATATGGTGTTTTTTCCATTTGCCTCAGCAGTTCATTCATTTCCTCCAATTTCATTTTTCTGCCAGCTCTAATTGATCCATAACAAGCGATAGTGGCCAACATTTTATTCACTTTATCTTCTATTGGTAGTGTATCTTCTATTTCCGTTAATCTATCAACTATATTTATCAGCATCTCTTTTACGTCTATTGTGCCCAAAATTACAGGGATTTCCTTTACCACAACCTCATTTTCTGATTTAATTTCAATGTCAAAACCCATTTCGAAAAGCTTATTTTTATAAATCTCAACCATCTCCATTCCAGCTTGGTTTTTGATTTCAATCGCTTCAGGAAGTAGTAATTTTTGTCTTTTTATACTTGATTTTTGTTTTAAGCACTCGTATATCAGCCTTTCATGGGCTGCATGCTGATCAACTATAATCAATTTGCCTCTAGCCTCAGCAATAACATAAGTATTGTAGACCTGGCAACGTGCAAACCCGAGCGGATGGCTCTCTATCAAATCAATTTGTTCTCTTTCTGGAGCTATAGTCTCCACTTGTGATGGAAATTTTTGTATACCAGTGTAATCAAACGATTTTAACTGTTCCGACAGGCTTTTTACTCTTCCACTTGGAAAAAAAAATTCTTTCGTCAGTTGATTTTTTAAAGGATTTGGCCTTCTTTCATGAGATTCTTTCCGATTTTCCGCTTCTTTGCTTTTTCCACTATCAATAAGCTCATCACTCCCTTTGCCAACATCGAAAGGTGAACCTTCCTTAAGCCCCTCTGTTATTCTAGCATCACTCATTGTAAAGCTGCCTATTCTTGTTGACAATGCCTTAATTAGCCCTCTTGTCACTATTTCATATATTAGTCTCTTATTTTGAAATCTTACTTCTGATTTATTTGGATGTACATTTACATCTACTTGATCATATGGCACCTCCAAATGCAACGCTGCAAAGGGATATCTATCGTTTGGAACAAAATCATGATACGCGTACCGAACCGCACCAACAAGTAGATTATCTTTTATTGGCCTTCTATTGACAAATGTATAAATCATATCAGACTTACCTCGATTGATGGTCGGTTTGCAGACGTGTCCTGTCAGTTTGATGCCACCTTCTTCTTCATTAACCTCCAGAAAATTATTTTGAAATTCTTTTTCTATTTCACATAGTCTACTAAACAACGAGGTTTGCTTGGCATATTTCAAAAGCTTTTTATTACCTGAAGTGAGAGTAAACCCTATACGATAGTTAATCATTGCTAGGTTATTTACAATATCAACAATGCCTTGAGTTTCTGCTCTTTCGGTTTTTAGAAATTTTAGCCTGTTTGGAATGGCAAAAAACAAATCTCGTACTTCAATATATGTGCCTTGTGATAAAGGGTAAGGCGTAATTTCCCCTACTTTTTCTCCACCCTCATACCTTATAGACCAAGCTTCATTTGCTCCTCCTGCTCTAGAAGATAACTTTATCCTACTTACTGCTGCTATCGAAGGCAGCGCTTCTCCTCTAAAGCCAAGATGCCTGATTTCTATTAATTCACTATCGCCTAATTTTGAAGTAGCATGACGCATAAATGCAAGTTCTAGATCATTCTTTTCTATTCCACTTCCATTATCTATTACAGTAATAAGATTGCGCCCACCACTCTCTATCTTGATCTCTA
>NZ_JACZHU010000045.1:0-8300 GCF_020278605.1 Wolbachia endosymbiont of Mansonella perstans
CATTAATTATTATGGAGAACTGGATCTCAGTGTCGGAGTACTGGCATGACAAGAAGAGGGAACTGGGATAACAAGAAAAGGCTACTTGGGTGATAAGAGGAAAAGTGCTGGGATGGTAGGAAAATGAACTACTTAGAGCACCTTTGGAGGCTCAACACAATACCCATACAACTTACGTGGTGCTCGAAATTCAATAACTTTTAAGAGAAAAAGAGGCGGACTTAGCCTACCTCTTTGTTTTACTTAAGCTATACTACTTATTGTTTTTGCCCTTGTCCTTGCCCAGCAGATGTAACAGAAAGAAGTTTACCCAAATAAGTGTTAACCTCTTTAGCACCCTCTTTATTTAAGCCTAATTCTTCCGATGGCTTATTACTTGTTGAAACATATTCACCCTTATCGTTTTTCACTTCTAGTGAATCTATTTTAAAGAGTAAAGTATTACCTAGCTCTTTAGTAGGCTTATCGCCAACAACAACACGGTAGCTCTTATCTCCTAAGTTGAAGCCTATATAATATTGACCTTGCTTCACATTACCTTGTTCATCTTTAACTTGGTTATCTTCCTTCATTTCACCATATACATCTCTTCTTACTAATAGCCCATCCTGAGTAACCTTCGAAGCTTTCTCTTCAGATATTTCGTTATTTTTGCTAATGGCATATACTGCTAAACCAATTAGTGCAATAGCAACAGTTGCTAGTATACCTATTCCAAGTGGTGTAGCTGCAAAAACTACAAGTGGAGCTAGAACTGGATATGAAAGTGCCCAATATGGTGACGAAAGTGCTACTGCTGCGCCTGTGATATACAGGGAAGTAAGTGCAACAAGTGCAGTGTTCGTTGTATGGAATTGACCGTGGTGGTTTTTAAAAATTGGCATAACTACCTCTTTAATAAGTTATTAATATACTTAAAATTATATGTAAAAAATTACCTCGGTCAAGAAATTTTAAACGTAAAAATCAACTAACAGATAGCGTTTGCATAAACTACCTACCACTGGAACCAAAACCCCCAGTATTTCGGTTAGTTTCTTCTACATAGAATTCTTCTGTATTATCCCAAATCACCTGAGGCACGGGATTAATAAGGATCTGTGCGATTCTATCTCCCTTTTTTATCTCATATGGTTGGTTGCTGAGATTAATCAAGCAAACTTTAACCTCACCTCGATAATCAGAATCTATAGTGCCCGGAGAATTTAAGACAGTGATTCCATGTTTTGCAGCAAGGCCAGAACGCGGGCGGACTTGTCCCTCAAAACCACTTGATATTGCGATTATAATTCCAGTTGGAATGAGTAGCCTTTCAAGCGGATTTAAAATAACGGAGTCATTCAGTGCTGCATAAAGATCCATACCAGCGCTCTGTGTAGTTGCATAACAGGGAAGAGGCAGATCCTCTCCGTGTGACAATTTTTTTATCTCTACTTTTATGTTACTTCTTTGCATTTTATCTATCAAAGCTTAAATTATAGCACGTAAATTGTATTCGTAAAAGTGATAAATCATAAATAACATCTTTCAGTGCTTGATATGAGAGCTACAATTTGTGAGCAGTCTCCGCAGGAAAATATTTTAGCTCTAATATCTCAAGTGTCGGCCATTTGCAGTGCATATTGAAAGATCATTTTATGATCTAAATCAGTTTTTTTACAGGTGACCTCTAATCTTATCAATCTTTCTAAGATCCTCCTAAGTTCTAAAAGTTGAAAATTTTTCAAATGGAGCTTGAAACTCTGCAACTGCTTGAAGAACAATGGAGGACTCAGCTGATCAATTGCAGCTTGCTCGCTCATTCCGCTTCGTATCGACAGCAAAACGTTTTCAAGGCGTAGGAAATAATTTGATATAATACGAATTAACGCTATTGGTGAAAAATTCTCCTGTAATATCAGTGTATCGGAAATTTTGATGAAACTTGCCATATCTTTATTTGCTATAGCAAAGCACAGGTTATCAAGCGTAACATAATCATTGCTAGAAGCTGAAAGGCACAGTTCTACATCATCAGGTTTAAGATCCTTTCTCTTCCCCAGATACAAAACTAATTTCTCAAGTTCTGAGTATATAGGTAGCTTGCTATGATTAAAGTAAGATTGCAAATGGTAAATTACTTCACTTGTGCATTTTACGTCGTTTTGCTTCAAGTAACTGGATACAATGTTGTAAAGATTACTGCTACTATCTTTATAGCAAGCAATTACGCCAAAAATTTTTGAGCTTTCCATATAACTTTTAGTTGCAGAACTATATGGTAGATCATTTGCTATCATCATTACGTAATGATCATTTGTATTATGATCCAATATATTTTTTAACTCTTTAGATATACTTTCACTTACATTTATCAGCTTAACTAATTTCTTGTTAGCAAATATCGAAACGTTTGCTAACTCAGAAAGTAATAAACCAGGTGACTTATTCACTGTTGCAAAGTCCATTACTTGAACTGAATACTCATCTAAACCGGCAATTACCTCTTGTGCGAAAAAATCAATTCTACTATTATCGCTTCCATGAATTAACACACCCCTTAAAGTATCAGGTTTCTCTAGAAATTTTTTGATCTTAGATGGTGTAACTTTCATGCATACTCACTTCATGATTAGCGTTTCTACAACAATGTTCTAAAGTAGTTGTATCACATAATTACTAGATCGTTAACACCTAGAGTGGAGCTAAGCTTTTATTTAATATTAACTTCATAAAATAAGCGACAATTAAGTATGCAGCTGCAATAAGTATAATTGCAGGCCCTGTTAATAAATCAAAGCTTGCAGATAATATAAGACCTGATATTCCAGAGACCACAGAAAAAACCGTTGCAATGATAACCATCTGCGCTGGAGTTTTTGAGATAAGCCTTGCAGATGCAGCCGGTATTAACAAAAATGCAGCAATGAGTAATATTCCTATTAATTGAGCAGAAACTGCTATAAATATGGCGAGAGTAATTAAAAACTCTAACCTGACCAAATTTACGTTAACCTTTTCAACTATTGCCAAATCTTGGTTGATTGAAATTATTAGCCAGTAGCGCCATCTAAATGCTAATATCAAAACAACCACTACTGAAGTTAAAAAAATCAATACTATATCACCCTGCTCCAGTGTTAATATGTCGCCAAATAGCGAGCTAATAATGCTGCTATTTTTCGATGGAAGAAAGGACATCAGTATTAGACTTGATGATAAAACTACGTTAGTAACGATATTTAATATCGTATCAACAGAATACAATCTATCAAAATTGAGGGAAAGCAGTATTGCAAAAGCAATTGCTATAAACATTATGCTGATTGAGGGAGTGGTCCTAAAAATTAAAGCCAGTGCAACGCCAAGCAACGAAGAATGAGACAAGCTATCACCCAGATACGACAATCTCTGCCATATCATAAATGACCCTAACGCACCTGTTACGAGGCCAATTATAACTATCGCAATCAGGCTATTGATAAAAAAGTCCTGTGTAAACATTTCAGGCATGCTATATGGCCCTTAAGTAAGTGACAACAAACCTGTCTTCGGATATCAGGACGTTATGGGTTCTGCATGCAGAACCTATTGTCATAAATTCAAAACTTAAACCTTTTTGTTCCATAAGATACGATTTCAATGAGGTATTTGATACGTTGCATGTTTTACCGGTACCCATTAACAAAATTTCTATTTCCTCTGTTAAAAAAGATTTAAAATGCTCTTTACTATTTATATCACTTTCTTTTAGCTCAATCATCTTTTCAAGAAAAATTATAATTGAGCCGTGATATTCTTGATCATTCACCAAAAATTTTCCTTTCCCGTAACTGCCTATAAAGTTTTTATTCGTAGAAACTAAAGGAATTATATCCATAAATCAAGTTATCAATTGAGTGTCACATACCCACCATTCTGGCTGCTTTTCTCTGATATTCGCTGTGGCAGCTTTTGCATTCTCTTCGTTATCGAACATCCCAAAGCACGCTACACCACTGCCTGACATGCGAGACAGTATAGAGCCTTTTTGTGACTCTAGTGCTAATATCACATCTTCAATTTCAGGTATAAGACTTACTACTATCTCTTGAAGATCGTTTTTCGTCTCTTTGAGAAGCTTCAGCAGATCCTTCTCAGCATCATCGCTCCATTCAATTGGTTTTGAGAAATCTCCTTTGTATTTAGAAAATACCTCTGGTGTGCTCAAAAACTTTTTTTTCGGTTTCACAAGTACTATGTTTGTGGGTAGAGAGAATTTTTTTATGGGGCACAACTCTTCACCAATACCTCTAACCAAAACTGGCTTACTATCTATACTTGCAGGAACATCAGCGCCAACGCTCAAAGCTATTTCATTTAAGATTGATCTATCAATTTTCCATAACTTCCCTAGTGTACGTATTATAGCTCCAGCATCTGAGGAGCCACTGCCCAAACCTGCAGCAATTGGTATATTTTTCACAACCTTTACAATTATTTTAGTTCGCACGGGAGCATACCTAAGCAATAGATTAACTGCTCTCATTACAGTGTTGTACCTGTTATTTATTCTAAGTTCGGAATTTACAAATTCAACTATAGAGTTGTCGTATCTGAAATCCTTTTCACCTACCTTTATTTCCAAAAAATTGGAAAGATTGGCAAAAACAAATAAGCCTTCAATTAAGTGATACCCTATTTCTTCTTTTCCTACAACATGCAAAAAGAGGTTAATCTTTGCATGACCCTTTACACAAAAACTTTTCATTTGTATATTTTCACTAATATTACTTTCACATTATATTTTGTAATGCCATTTTATTCAAATTTTATACAATTTTTACATTTTTGATGAGATTAAATGCAATCAATCCTGGCCTCTCTGTATGGGTAAACGCATCTGCTGGTACAGGCAAGACAAAAATCTTAATAGATAGAGTATTAAGACTTTTATTGGAAAACAAGAGGAATATTCTCTGCTTAACATTTACCAATGCTGCAGCAAACGAGGTGGAAAGTCGCATTCACAGTACACTCAGTAAGTGGGCAATATGCTCAGGGAATGTGTTGGCAGCAGACTTAGAGCAATTGGGTCTCTCTTTGGGATCACCACACACGTCATATTATCCTTCAGCATCATCCCAGCACCCCCATTTGTCATCCCAGTGCTCAACATTAGGATCCAGAGAAAACAAAGGTCAAGCAAGAAGGCTTTTCTCTGAACTGGAAAATTTTGGTTTGACTATACAGACCATACATGCTTTTTGTTACAAATTGATTTCTAGCTTTCCTATGGAAGCTGGCGTCGCTCCAGGTTGTACGCTGAGCGAATGCAAAGAATTACATTCCATTGTATTTGACAAAACGCTTCATAGCAAAACTGTGCAGGATGATATTAACCTTATCGCAGCCGAGGTTGATGAAAACAAACTACGCGACCTGCTTTATACTTTATGCGTAAGAAGACCGTTGTCGTCAGATGATTTGAAGTATATCAAAGATAAACTGAGTGCCCCAGATGAAATTCATGGGTTACAGAGCGAAACGGTTGAGCACGTAGAAAGGTTAGCTGAAATACTAAGCGAGGGCAGCAAAAGAGATCAAAGTTACAGTACAATGCTCTACAATTGGTGTAAACCATCTGTCATTCCAGCGCGTGAAGCTAAAGTCTGGAAAAAAAGAAATATGGATCTCAGTATCAAGCAATGGGATAAAACCAATATAGAAAACCTAACCAAAGTATTTCTAAAACCAGAATCAAACGAAAAAAAAAGCATATCGTCCATCATAACAAAGGGTACTTTGGAAAAATTCGGAGATGCAGAACAGATCATAGAAAATATTCAAAATGTGGTATTTACTCATGTGAGAGGTGTGCATTCTTATCAAATATTCAAGAGAACCAGTAGTTTACTCAAAATATTTAAAGTGTACGTTGATCTATACAATGATGAAAAATCAAAGAAAGCACTGCTTGACTACAATGATATAATCCATTTAGCAACAAATCTTCTCGGTAACCGAGATTATAAAGATTGGGTATTGTTTAACTTAGATCAAAAAATAGATCACATTCTTGTTGATGAGGCGCAAGACAATAGCATCAGTCAGTGGAAAATTATAACAAATCTCTGTGATGAATTTTTTACTGGTGGTGGTGAAAAGCGAACCTTGTTTGTTGTTGGTGATGTAAAACAATCTATTTACAGATTTCAAGGGGCAAATCCTCACCTATTCAATTACATGCAACAATACTTTCACACAAAAACCGGCGGCAGAGACTGGATATCGTGTCAACTTGAAAAATCATTTCGCTCCACTCCACACATTCTAGCACTTGTAGACAGATTATTTAACAACTTTCGTGAAGAGATATCTTTTACCGATAGTGAAATAAAACATATTCCACATAGAGAAAATGATCAAGGATATATTGAAATTTGGCCGTTATTGCCAAGATGTAAAGAGGAAAAGCAGCAAGCCTTACAAATTCATTTAACACAGAGAAAAGATCATGTAATAGCAGAGCGATTACTCGCTCAGGCAATAGCCCACAAAGCTCGCAATTGGTTAAATGAAGGGCGAATTTTAGTTGCTAAAGACCGCCATATAGAACCAAGGGACATTATGATCCTGGTACGGCAGAGAAACGTGTTAGTTGATTACTTAATAAGCGAACTTAAAAAAGCAAACGTACCGGTTATAGGACGGGACTATTTTAGAATCATGGACTATATAGCTGTACAGGACTTGATAGCTTTGGCTGAATTTTTACTCCTGTCAACAAACGATTTAGCTCTTGCGAATGTTTTAAAATCACCACTATTTAATTTCACTGAGGATGATTTATTCAATGTTGCATACAACCGTAAAGAACAGTCGTTATGGGAAAGACTTCGGGGTTATTGTGAGGTCATCTATAGTGAATTAAATTATCTCATTGACTTATCTCACACGGAATCCTCCCTTACATTATTCACGCATGTACTACGCACAGGTAAGAAGAAATTTGCTGCAAGGCTAGGTCTTGAGTGCTTTGAGATCTTAGATGAATTCATGAACCTTGTGCTGCAATTTGAGAACCCATCTCTTCAAGCATTTGTTCAGTGGATCAAGGAGAATAATCCGGAAATTAAAAATGATATGCAATCAGAGCGCAATGCTGTACGAATAATGACAATTCATAAATCAAAAGGTCTACAAGCTCCTGTAGTGTTTTTGGTTGATACAAACACAGTGCCAAGAAACAGTGAAAGCATTGTTTTTGATGCAATGGAAAGACCATTTTGGTGTGGAAAAAACGACAACGCTTATTGTGATCAAGTGAAAAGAGAGAAAAAACTAGAGGATTATAATGAATATTTGCGTTTGCTATATGTAGCGCTCACGCGTGCTGAAGATGAGTTATACATTCTAGGTAAAGAGCCAATGCAAAAAGGTTCTTGGTATGATTTAATTACTAAGTATGGAGAACCATATGAAAAGAAACAAGCAGACTTATGTCCAATATTTAAAGAAAAGATTGAAGTGCTGTGTGTAAATGCAAATTACCCCTCTGTTTATAAAAAACGTGATTATTTTGATGTTCCAGTGATTTCGCTTCCACCAAACCTGTCTATGTCACCCCAGGCATCTAAAAAAGAAGGAGAACCAGCATCAACTACTCACTCGTTATCCCAACACCCCCCTTTGTCATTTCAGCACTTGATGCTGGAATCCAGTGAAAAAAAAGAATGGATCTCAATGTCTGGCTACTTGGACGGCAAAAAAAGAAGCATTGGGATGACAAGTGCGCGAACAACAGATGGTTACGCAAGAGGTCTAATAATCCACAGCATATTGCAGTATATGCCTAAGATAGAGAAAGACAGGAGAAAAGATTGGGTAAGAAAATATCTCGATAATATGAACACCAGGGAAGATAAAGATGAAATTTACAATAAAATATTAGCCTTTAATGAAAAATATGATTATCTATTTGATTTAGAAGGTAAATCAGAAGTTACACTGAGTGGAACAATTGATGGAGAGCCGATGTTAGTACGGCTAGATAGGCTGTGTATAACGCAAGATAAAGCAATTATAATTGATTATAAATCACACCGTAATGTTTCTGTTTCCTCGTTAAATGAAATAAAAAAGCAAATATCGATCTATAAAACCTTAGTACAAGAAATATGTCCAAACAAGCAAGTAGAGTGCGTGGTCATTTGGGTGGAAGACTTAACCCTGCAATCTGACTTTTAGTTTAAATGTTAAGAAATTTACCAAGTAAAAAAAAGGCAAAAGAAACCCTGGTCAGTATTTATTTTTAGTGTTGGCATTTTTATCTCTTAAAC
>NZ_JACZHU010000046.1:0-4057 GCF_020278605.1 Wolbachia endosymbiont of Mansonella perstans
CCAAATTCCAATGGGAAATTAAAAAATTTCCCTACGATTAGAGATTTAGCGAACTTGTTATGTATCTTGTTCGAGTCCCCAATAATGAAAGTTGGCATAACCCTTATGCTTAAGAAATTTATCAAACGAGAAAAAAAGCAAAAAAAGCCCTGCTCACTGTCTGTTGTCAGTATTAGCGTTTTTATGTCTTAAACGTTGCAAATTAGCTACTTTTAAACGCAACTAGTCTAAGCTATAATATTTAAGAAATTTGCCAAGCAGAAAAAAAGACAATAAAATCCCAAGTTAGCTAATTATTCCATTCTCTATTTTAAAATCCGGTGTTGGGTGATGTCCTAAACGACTTATAAGCGCGTTTCAGCTTGTATAGGTAAAAACCCGAAGTTTTAAAAAGGCATGCAGTGCACATAGTGCAAAAAATTAAACAATAATACGCCAAATACAAGTTTTCTTGTCATTTTAATCTGCACAGATTGGGAAGTTAAATAAATAGCTTCATTACTATGACAAGGGTGACGGCAAAGGTTGTAAAGTAGTTTTCTTATTACATTTCTATAAATAGCATGCTATATGCCTAGCGTGCTGCCATTTTTGTCATAGCACGGTCAAACACTCCCAATAACCTCTTAAATAGGCTTGGAGTCAGCGAAGAGATAGGATTAACAGATACGTTACTGTTTTTATCATCCCCATTTGCTTTGTAGTCTATTGAAATAATTCCTCTACTTTTCCCACCAGTAAGAAGCTTTCCAATTGTAGGGATTTTCAACAAAGATTTATTAATTGAGTATGTTGGTATTACTTGTCCTTCAACCTGGAATTTATAATCCCTAATATCAAGCTTACCACTAGTGCTAATGCCCAGTTCTGCCCCCTCAAGCCAAGATTCTTCAATTTCAACAGTGCCATCTTTATATGAAAAAGGTGCATTACACTTGTAAAAGTATACACCTTCATTCTTTATAGCATTTACAATACCAGGCAGTGAAGACATCGATAGTAAGGTAGTGAGCAACGAAGCATCTTTGATATAGAAATTGCTGATAGATAACATGCCATAATGTTCTCCATTTTCTCTCTTAGAAGATAGATAAAAAGATAATTTGCCGTTTTTAACTGATTTCCCAATGCCTAAAGAACGCAAAATCATACCTGAATTATCCGCATATATTTCTAGCCCTATTCCACTGTATTCCGCCGATATTTTGCTGTTGTCTTCCAAAAACTGCCCTACAAATTTACTTCCATTACAATCGCCTTTGGTGCAGGTTACATGTAATTTGGCGTTTTTGACAACAATGCCTTCTTTCATCATTACATTGTTAACATTCATACTTACTTTTATGTCATTGTTTAATCCACCACTATTTTTGCCAAGCAACCCTAAAATATCACTCAAATTAATTTTCTCGCCATAAATATTTACAATGCTTTTTTCTTTACCTAACTCAATTTCTACATTAAGGTCATTGTCCGGTAGTTCAAAATTGCCAGAACTCAAATACAAATTTCCATTCTCTACTTTTCCGCTAAATTTTATATCTAGGTCATTTCCTACAACGTCTAATTTGTCTATTAACAATTCATTAGCTCCTTTTAGCCTAGTAGAAAACAAAATTTTATTGTGGTCTTCAAAGCGATTCCTCCACCCCAAGTAGCTTGAACGTGACTCAAGCTCTGACAAATCTATATTACCACTAACATATCCCGTCTTATCTTGATTTATCACTGACTCTATATTTGTGTTAACGTAACCACCATCAAAATCAAGTATTTGAGCAGGTAAATCCCCAGTTAAATTCCAGGCAAAACTTTCATTTTCGTTGCTACTTTTCAAGTCGAATAATAGTTGTGTATTATTCACCATACCACTGCCGTTTAAATCAATAAAGTCTCTGCCAAAATCAAGCTTAATATCATGCTTACCAAGATTTGCACCATAGACAACCAGCTCGTCGATTTTGGAATGAAAATTTGCTAAGAAGTCTATTTTTCTATTGTCGACATTCAGGTTAAAAATGCGAAAACTGAATACAGATTTTGCTGTTCCACCAATCTTGTCTCTTGTAACCTGAATCATATCATCCAGCTTAAATTTTATAGGCTCATATAACCCGTAAGCATCGCTTGTGGCCTTACCATTGATGACTAGAACTGACTCTTCCTTATCGAGAAAGTTCATTTCAACACTACCACCATCAACAGTGAAATTCTGAAACTTAGCACTATTTACAGCAATTGTGAGGCTGTTATTTTTGAGAATTAAATCACCGTTTAATTCTTTCACTTGCTCAAAATCTTCATCAAATCTGATGCTGCCGTTTTCTATATCAGCAACAATTACGACGTCTGATAGATCATAATTAGCTAAGCTGTTGATTTTGCCATTGAAACTTATGATTGTATTTACAATATCCCCATCAATATTATCACAATACCATTTTTTAAATTCATTGTTCACTATACCATCTGGTACATAAGTACATAAATCCTTCGCGGCAAACTTATTAATGTTGACCCTAAGCAGAGTACGATTTGTACTAAAGTTCATTTTGCCAATCAAAGAAAGGTACATACCATTTAACTTAAAATGAAAGTTTTTTACGCTGATGATTTCATCACTATATGTCAAATTTACATTTACATTAGTCAAGACTAAGTTTTTACTCGAGTGATTCTCTGTATTTAATACATATATGCTTCCATCTACAACTTCATCCTTTCCATTAATTCTCATTGAAAAGTTTCCTTTGAATCCTATTTCTTTGTCCAAATTATAACTTTTAACTAGTGTGGAAAACTCGTTAAATAGCCCCAACTTCAGATTATAAAATGTTCCATACAAATTTAACAAGTTATTGCGGTTTTTTATCGTAATGGATAAATCATCTAGAAGTCCTTTACCTTCTTTTGTATGGACACGAACATCCAAAGCATTGGAATCTTTCCCCTTCCCTGCATACACTTTATCAATGAAAAATTCACCTCCCGTGCTTTTCTTAATAGTAATGTTAGTAATTTCAATATTTGAACCCGCATTTAAGCCAAAAAAGAATTTCTTTACTGCTTTCAAAAAATTTTTCGAATTAAAATCAACTGCTTTGAAGTCATCTTTTTCCTGATTGATATGCACATACACATTATCAACCGAGACTTGAGAGAAATTTACACTGGTTTTTAACAAAGAACTGAACTTAAAATGCACAAAAAGGTTAGGAACTTTTATAATAAAGCCAGGATTCACTATTTTTAAATCTGTAATGACTAGATATGGATCTGTGCCATCTCTTTGCCAAATAACTGAAGTATTCTCCATATTGACGTTTGAGTTGGCAAGCGTTTTCGATATCTTATTCTTCAAGTAAAAATTGATATAATTAATATTAACTCCTAAGGGGCCCTTATTTTTAAAAAAGATAAAGAAACAAAGCATAAATAACAAAACTATAGAAAATAATATAGTGATTTTTTTAAGCATCGATTATTGCTTTTCTTGCTAAACTATCAGCCTCCTCATTATATTTATCGCCATTGTGAGCTTTAACCCACCTCCAATTAATCTTATGTTGTGAAGCGATATCATCTAATTCTTTCCACAACTCCATATTTTTTACTGATTTTCTACTACTTGTCTTCCAGCCATTCACTTTCCACTTACTTATCCACTCTTTTATGCCATATTTAATATAGAGGCTATCCGTATATAAATTAATATTACAAGAAAATTTTAACGCCTTCAGTCCATTGATCGCTGCTGTTAACTCCATCTTATTGTTTGTAGTATTTTCTTCCCTACCATAAACATCCTTTCTATGATTTTGAAATAGTATAATTGCCGCCCACCCTCCTGCTCCAGGATTACCAACGCACGCTCCATCCGTATATATTGTCACTTCCTTTCTATTCATCCTTTATTATATGAATTAATGAAGTATATAATTGCTTTTATGAAAGCACAATTTCAATGAAACGCATGGATACAAGGCATTTAGGCTGTACCCTTAAATTTTATTATAGAAACAAAAAAAAGCGCAACAACGAACACTATTAGAAGAAA
>NZ_JACZHU010000046.1:4067-5604 GCF_020278605.1 Wolbachia endosymbiont of Mansonella perstans
TTTTTATGTTTCTGCCGTTCTTTCATAGCTAAAACAAATCGGTAGAACAAAAAATAACACTAGTAAACAGAAAAAATAGATAAGAAATTGAATAAGAAAACATTTTTTTCTGTGAGCTATGATTTTTAAGTCTTATAATAGATACAGCATACCAAATAAAAATACAACCCTCAAGGATTGCCAGACTTAGGTAAAATAGGGCCTTTTTCAAAAACAGTGCTGGAAGCAAGCTAGTTAGCACCAGCAACACACTGTAAATTAATATATGTTTCCTTGTTTTCTCTGGGCCGTAGACAACATTGAACATTGGAATCGACGTTTTTACATAGTCCTCGGAACTGTTTAAGGATAGAGCCCAAAAGTGCGGTGGAGTCCACATAAAAATTATTAAGAATAGAATAAAACTTTCCCAACTTACCGAGTTAGTCGCAATTGCCCAACCAATCATTGGAGAAAAAGCACCTGATGCACTGCCGATAACAATATTTTGCGGAGTGCGTCTTTTGAGCCAAATTGTGTATATGAAAACGTAAAATAATATGCTAACTGCAAGCAAAGCAGCGGAAACATAGTTCACTGCTATTGCCATAATAAATACTGACAATACTCCAAGGGTTATACCAAATTCAAGCGCGCTTTCTGCAGAAACTCTACCTGAAGGTATAGGACGATCTTTTGTTCTTTTCATGAGAAGATCTATGTCCCTATCGTACCACATATTTATGGCACCTGCGGATCCTGAACCAAGAGCAACACATACAAGGGATATTAGTGCAAGAAAAGGATGAATACTACCTGGTGCAGCAACCATTCCAGCAACTGCAGTAAATACTACAAGATACATTATCCTTGGCTTCAGCAAACGCCAAAAATCCAGTATTGTTGACTCAACATTTAACAAAGCACTTGTATGCATTCTATTTTACCACTGGCAGTTTTTCGAAAGTATGAAAAGGTGGTGGTGAAGATATTGTCCATTCCAAGGTATCACCCCCCCAAGGATTATTTTCAGCTTTCTTGCCCCATTTGAAGAGGTGTACAACTATAAACACAAAAAGCATAACTGAAATGAATGACATATATGAACCAATTGAGGACACATAATTCCAAGGAATGAATGCATCTGGATAGTCGGGTATACGCCTTGGCATACCAGCTAACCCCAGAAAATGCTGAGGTAAGAAAGTGGTATTGGTGCTAATAAAAGTAAGCCAAAAATGTATTTTCCCTAGGCATTCATTATATTGTTTACCCGACATTTTGCCTATCCAATAATAAAAGCCAGCGAAGGCTGCAAATATTGAGGCAAGTGACAGGACATAGTGAAAGTGAGCAACAACATAATAAGTATCATGTAAAAGCTTATCTATTCCGCCTTGAGACAGAATTATTCCGGTTATACCACCGCCAACAAACATAAAAATAAAACCTAGTGCAAATAGCATAGGGGTTTTAAGCTCAATCGCCCCACCCCACATAGTTGCAATCCAGCTAAAGACTTTAATACCAGTCATAACACCAATAAAAATTGTGCTGG
>NZ_JACZHU010000046.1:5614-8274 GCF_020278605.1 Wolbachia endosymbiont of Mansonella perstans
TATGATGAGCCCAGACCATAAAGCCAAATACTGCTATGCTTATCATTGCATAAATCATTCCCATATAACCAAATATCGGCCTATGAGAAAAAGTTGATACGACTTGGCTTATGATACC
Source organism: Wolbachia endosymbiont of Mansonella perstans (assembly GCF_020278605.1). NCBI lineage: Bacteria > Pseudomonadati > Pseudomonadota > Alphaproteobacteria > Rickettsiales > Anaplasmataceae > Wolbachia > Wolbachia endosymbiont of Mansonella perstans. The sequence continues at coordinate 5,733 of NZ_JACZHU010000046.1, forward strand.
AAACGCAGGAAAAATAATTATGTAAACTTCCGGATGACCAAAAAACCAAAATAGATGTTGAAACAATACAGGGTCACCACCTCCGGCAGGGTCAAAAAAGGAAGTACCAATATTGCGATCAGTAAGCAGCATAGTTATAGCACCAGCAAGTATCGGTAAAGCGACAATTAACATGAATGACGTTAACAAAACAGACCAAACAAATAGTGGCATCTTAGTTAATGACATGCCCTTTGCACGCATGTTAAATATAGTAACTATAAAATTGATCGCTCCAACAATCGAAGACATACCAGCAATATGGAGTGCAAGTATGGCAAGGTCAACTCCTGCACTTGGATGGGACATAACTTGTGACAGAGGTGGGTATAAAGTCCAACCTGTTCCAGGACCTTCACCAGCAAATACTGAAAGGACAAGCAAAATAAAAGATGATACTAACAACCAAAAACTTAAATTATTCATGCGGGGAAATGCCATATCTGGTGCACCAATCATAAGAGGCACAAACCAATTACCAAACCCTCCCATTAGTGCTGGCATTATCATAAAAAACACCATTATTATCGCATGCCCTGTAACCACTACGTTATATAATTGATAATTATTGTTAAATATATTAATGTGCATTAGTTGAGTACGAATAACTACTGATAACAACCCACCAATAATTCCAGCTAATATGGAGAAAATAATGTACAGCGTCCCTATGTCTTTATGATTAGTAGAAAATAGCCAACGCTTTACACCTTTTGGTACACCACTCATATCTATACTCCCAATTTAACTCACTAATTTTTTATTTTTGATCCACTTACTAAAATCTTCTTTACTTACTGCTTCAACAACAATTGGCATAAATCCATGACCTTGACCACACAATTCATAACATTGCCCATAATAAATACCAGGCTTTTTGACATTAAACCATGCTTCATTTAGTCTTCCTGGTATTGCATCAATTTTTACACCGAAAGCTGGTATTCCCCAGCTATGTATCACATCTCCTGCTGTCACTTGTAAACGGACGTTAGTATTGATAGGCAAAACAACGTTATTGTCAACAGAGAATAACTTCAAATCTCCTTCGCTAAAGTCATCTTTTTCCTTAATATAGCTGTCAAATGACACACTTTGATATTCTGGATACTGGTAGCTCCAATACCATTGACGACCAATAACTTTCAGTGTTATGTCAGCCTTTGGTACCTTTTCCTGTAGCTTAATTAATTCAGCATTTTTAAAGGCCAATACTCCAACAATAATCGTTGGTATAACAAACCAAACGATTTCTAAAAGGATATTATGATTTGTTTTACTTATATTCTTCACTTTGCTCTTACGAAAACGAAATACTACATAAGCAAGCAGTGCCCACACGAGAAGCATTACTGCAATCATTATACTCGTCACAAACGAATGTGACTTAACTACAGCTTCCATTATCTCAGTTGCAGGAGAAGGAAATCCAAACTGCCAGGAGGTAGGAGCAGAAGCAACTGATGTACTTGAATAAAACATTATCAATAATACAAATAACTTCACCATATTTGTTTGCTGTAAAACTAAGTGACATATCGTATAATAGTATATATAAACTTACTATGCAAACAGAGATTAGCAATGATTAATAATTTTTTAGGATTTTATAGATATAATAATATATTACTAATTTAAGGGAAAAAGCATTTACATGAATCTATTTTAAGTAAAAATATTGTAATATTTTTAGTTAAGTATTTACTTTAAGTAAATTCTATAATAAGTTTAATAGCGTCTGTTACTGCTAATAACCCTCTAGCCTCACACCTAAAAGCAGTAACAGACACTATTAAACTTCATGACAAATTTACTTATCTGTAAGTATAAAAACTTGCATCATAATTTATGTAATATACTATACTTTATTAATTAACTTTTATTTTAGGGTATTAAAGCACTCGAAACTTGAAGCAAATGCACCTTCGGCTTTCCACAAGGATTAACTGAGTTATTAAGTTCTGTGAACAAAATTTTTAGAGAAATCAATAGAACCTTATAATAAATCTCAATGGTAAATTAAAAAGTTTTCCTGCGATTAGAGGTTCAGTAAATTTATTATGTATCTTGCTTGATAACGAAAATTGGTATAACCTTTATGCTTAAGAAATTTGCCAAATGAGAAAGTAAGGTAAAAAAAACCGTTGGTGACTAATTATTTATATGTACCTAGAATATAGGCGTTTTTACTCTCAACGCTACGATTCAGCTACTTTTAAATGCAAATAACCCAAACTGTAAACGTTAGGGAATTTACTGAGCAGAAAAAAAGGTAAAAGAAACCTTAGTCAGTATTTATTTTCAGTATTGGCGTTTTTATGCCTTAAATGCTGCGATTTAGCGCTTTTAAACGCAACTAGTCTAAGCTATGGTATTTAAGAAATTTACCAGGCAGAGAAAAAAGACAATAGAACTCCGAGGTAGCTAATTATTCCGCTCTCTATTTTAAAATCCGGCATTGGTTGATGTCTTAAGCGACTTATAAGCGCGCTTCAGCTTGTAT
>NZ_JACZHU010000047.1:0-8144 GCF_020278605.1 Wolbachia endosymbiont of Mansonella perstans
ACAGGAGGAGAAGAAGCGGCATTATTTGCAGCAATGTTATTCCGCATGTACCAAAAATATGCAGAAAGGAGAAATTGGAAATTTGAGCCAATAAGCATTTCCAGTACAGGTATAGGTGGCTATAAGGAAGCTTCTGCACTTATTAATGGCACAGAAGTTTTTGCAAGGTTGAAATTTGAATCGGGAGTACATAGGGTGCAGAGGGTACCAGAAACTGAATCCTCGGAAAAGCTGCACACCTCGGCAGCTACTGTTGCCATATTACCTGAGGTTGAGGAGGTCGATTTTACAATAGAGGAGAAAGACCTACGAATAGATGTTTACAGGTCCAGCGGCCCTGGAGGACAATCAGTAAACACAACTGACAGTGCAGTAAGAGTTACTCACCTGCCGACAGGAATGGTTGTAATACAGCAAGATGAAAAATCGCAGCACAAAAACAAAGCTAAAGCGCTCAAAGTATTGAGGGCAAGATTATACGAAATTGAAAGGCAAAAAAAAGAAACACAAAGATCAACAATGAGGAAAAGCCAAATAGGTTCTGGAGATCGTTCTGAACGCATAAGAACTTATAACTTTCCACAATCAAGAATAACAGACCATAGAATTAATCTGACTTCACATCGGCTAGAGCAAATTATAAAAGAGGGCGAACTAGACGAATTTATTGAGGCATTAATTTCATGCAACGAAGCAGAAAGGTTAGCGGGAGAGAGTTAAAGCCACAATAGAACAATTACACAGGATCTTTTAAAACCAATAAATAAACAGTAAGAATAAATGCTAGTACTGATGCAGACAAAACAAGAATAGCTGCACTGATTGCTTGACCACTGTAAACACAGCTCGTTAAGCCAATAAAAACAGCCATGATAAAAGATCTGATGAATGAAACTGCAGAAGAAGCTGTACCTTTAATTTCAGGGAAAACATTTAGTGACGCATTAAAAAGCACTGCCTGGCAAATTGCACAACCAACAACGAAAATAATCATTGATAGTGTTATTGAGTAGGGAAAATTGGGCATTACTATACTAAATATAACAAGCAACAAAGACCCGATAATAATCACACCTGCACCATAAATTACACACCTTATTGCCCCAAGTTTCTGCAAGATCCTGCCAGTAAATAGACTGACGAGTGAGAAGGACCCAACTATTGTACCTTGATGCAGTGCATAAATAGCGCTGGGCAAACCAAAAGTCTCCATGTATAAAAAAGGTCCACAAGTGATAAATGACATATAAGCAGCAGAAAAAAGGCTTATTACCAAAGACAGTGCTATAAATTTTGAACTCAATAATAGCTTTCCATAGTCTTTCATCATTTTTTTCAAATTAAAGATATCGCGGTCCTTTTTCGTTTCCGGTAACAGAAAAAGCAGCAAAACCCAGGAGATTAAACAAAGTATTGCAACACTTGCATAATTGCCGCGCCATCCCACAATTTCATTGATGAAACTGCCCAAAACCGGTGCAGCTGCCATGACAACTGTGAGAACAGAATTCATGATTCCGATAAACTTCACTGCTTCGTCGCCTTTATAGCTATCTGCAACAATTGCAAATACAACTACAGATGTGCTAACACCAATGCCTTGAATAAAGCGAGAAATTAAAAGCCAAAAAACTGAAGGTGCAAAAACACAGCCAACAGCACCAACGAGTAGCAGAGTGTTGCCTATTATCATAATTCTCCTTCTGCCATAGCATTCAGACAATGGACCAAAGAATAACCCTACTATGCAAAAACCTAGGAAATTGTAGGCAATAGTTAATTGAATTGTGCCTTCCGACACATTGAAATAGCGCACCACATCCGGAAAGCTAGGTACAGAAACATCGATTTCAATAAACTTGGCAATCAAAGATAAGATCAACAGAAAGGGTAGTAGCATTTAAAATTTTCAACTAATGGATAAAAGTATCACATCTAAAGCGTTTAGCAAAGAATATTTTTCATTACTTTACCAAAATTACTGGGAATACTCACGTAAAGAAGTAATGGAATCAAGATAGGATGGACACTAGCAAGAGAAATACAATAACCATACGCGTTAAATTAAGGGCAAATTTTCAAAAAGGAAAAACAATTTTTAGCTTATTGTCGGAAATGTTCAATATTGAAATTACTCTTCCCGCTGTTATTTTCCCTTAACTTGAGCATATGCAAAACATTCATGCATTACGTGCTGCCATTTGATGTACAGGAGCTACAGCGTTCCCTTGCCAAAATCTCGAGAATTTGCACTATATTTAGTGCTGCACCTTTGCGCAGATTGTCAGCCACTATCCACATGTTTAATCCGTGTTCAACGGTATTGTCTTTTCTAATACGCGATACATATACAGCGTCCTCTTGTACAACATCAATTTGAGTTGTATATTCGCCACCTTCGCGCCTATCATACACTAAAATTCCACTGTCTTCGGTTTCACTTAGCACTCTACGAGCTTGTTCTTCAGTTATAGGCTGATAAAACTCTACATTCACTGCTATAGCATGACCAATAAAAACTGGTACTCTCACGCAAGTTGAAGTCACTTTGATATCTTCACTTAAGATTTTTTTTGTTTCCTCTTGCATTTTCCATTCCTCTTTTGTGGAGCCATCTTCCATAAATTCTCCTATGTGAGGAATACAGTTAAATGCTATTTGCTTAGGAAATATCTCGGGTTTTTTGGTTTCATTCATAAAGATCTTTTTTGTTTGATGATAAAGTTCATCCATTGCTACTTTGCCCGCGCCAGAGGTCGATTGATAAGTTGAAGCAACAATTCTCTTTATTTTTGCTTTTTGGTGTAATAAGTGCAGTACTAGCAACATCTGTATTATAGTACAGTTTGGGTTGGATATTATGTTGTGGTTTTTGTATTCCATGATTTTTTCTTTGTTAATCTCTGGAATAACTAGTGGCACACCTTCTTTTATCCTGAAATGTAAACTGTTATCTATTACGATACATCCTGCCTCAGTTGCAATTGGCACGTACTTTTCAGAAACATGAGCCCCAGCACAGAAAATAGCTATATTGACTTCAACAAAGTCATAATCCTCAAGACATGAGACAGTTAGTTCTTCATCACCAAAACTCACTTTTCTTCCCTTTGATTTTTTTGATGCAAGTACGATAATGGAATCTATCGAAATTTTTTCTTCATCTTGAAACTCAGCAAGTATATTCAGTACCTCGCGTCCCACTCTTCCTGTCGCTCCAACAACAGCAATTTTGTGCCCCATATAGATGAACCTCTAACTTAAAGTTATATTATATTTTCACTGACAAAATTTACAATTGTTTTAACATTTTTACCTTGCAATTAACCATAATTTAGTTATTCTCATACAAGATTAGTAATATTATATGATAATGAGGAATGGGTAAAGAAAAACGCGACAAACTTACTAAACCTGATGCAGGTAAAGAAGAAAGTAAAGCCCAGTACGATGCAGGGGTTGATTATCGTAAAAACAGCGTGGCACGCGAGAAGCTCCTTACCGAAGTTGTGTATTCTTTGGTAGATGACTATCAGGGTTTTGATAAGGTGAACAAAAACCAGAAGCTTAAACAACTGTTTGATTTGATTAAAGAAAAGAAATTGACGTTTAGAAAAATCTTAGCAGACAATGGAGATGGGGAGTACAGACAAGAAAACAACCTAATAAAGAAAATTTTCAAACATGGTCTTACGAGTAAAAAGGCAAAAGAAGCGGATAAGATAATACAAAGAAAAATATGGGGGTTAGAAGGACTGGAACAGAATTTTAACGAATTGTTTAAGGTATTGGGGGAAAAAACAACCCCTGATTTTGAGAGCCAAGACAAAAAGCGTAATAGACAAGGGTTTAAGGAAACTTCAACACAGGACCATAGTAAGAAAAAAGAATATAAGTACTCAAAGCTAAGAAATTTCTTGAAATCAATACCAATTATAGGAAAGTTTTTGGCAAAAGTTTTCACACCCGAAAAAATAGAGATTATCAACAACCCCATATATGAAAGCAGGGAGGCATACGAAACATATAAAAGGTCACGAAACAAATACTATAGTGAAGTGAAAGATAAGGCAAAAACAATTTGCATGGATGGTAAGTACGAGAAAGGAGTAAGCAGTAAAGTTAAGCAGGGTAGTGTTGAATCAATCAAGTACAAGAAAAAGGAAAAGTCATGATTCATAAGTATCTTATCTAAAAAGCTCTAGCTGAGCTTTTGTTGCGTAGCGAGTGGAGTTATACCAATTCCCACTACACAGAAAGCTGACAGATGAAAGCGAAAAAAAGTTGTAGCGTTATCCAATAGAAACAAAAAAACCACTTAACAACCTTCGCTTACCCCCCTTATCATAATACTATGGGTGTTTTAGGCTTAAAATTTATCTTTAATCTCTGTATTAAGTGACAAAAGCACAGTATAAAACAAGGCGTGTTATGTTTTGTTCTTGCAGCATGGACACTACACGTCTTTATAAATTTTTGTCACATTAGCTGAGCCTTGCTTACTAAGCGGTATAAAGAAAGAACCGGACGCCAAATTTTTGAGAAGACAGTAAACAACTCATATCATGGGTTTTCTTTATCTTTTTTTTAATTAGTTAAAAATTAACTAATCTCATTTTTTTCCACAAAAAAATTGCTTAACAAGTTTTGAAATTCCCCTTATAATAACATTATGGGTGTTTATAATCCCAAGGTCAGCTACTTGCCAAGCGTATAAGGTATTACGCTAAGTTCTTAAATAGATATTGACCAGGGTTTTTTTTGCCTTTTTTCTATTTAGTAAGTTTCTTAAGTATAAAGGTTATACCAACTTTCGTTATCAAACAAGATACATAATAAATTGCCCAACCTCTAATTGCAGGGGAGCTTCTCAATTTACCATTGAGATTTGGTATGAAACTTCACTTACTTAGCTTGAATAGCAGGAGTTTGGTGTTGTTGTGGTATATCGACATCTGTCACACCTGTCGAAGGCTGTTGCAAAACTTTGATTGATTCAGAATTTTTTTGTTGCAATTGTGATGCTAATGCTTCGTATAAAAACTTTGCTTCATATTGCCTTCCCACTTTTACCTCTCTATGAGCAAGTAACTGTTCTTTAGTTACGTCATTGCCCTCAACAAGTTTTATGGAACCATCATCACTAATAAGAATTTTAACTTTACATTCTTTTCCTTCAACGTACCACTTTAGAGCCATTTGATATGACCCATTAGCCACTTCATAAATTCTTTTTCCATCATTATCAATCCGGCAACGTATTCCTCTTTTTTCAGATTGATTATCAGTAGGCAGCATCAATGTAATTGCTCTTACATGACATTTTTTGCACATATCACCACTTAGAATATCAACCATATTTATCTCTTTGCTATTATCACCCAACATAACTCTTACTGAAGGCTCAACAATACCATTTTCATTCATAGAAGCAAATTTGGCCTCTTTTAGTCTTATAAATTTTACAGTATTATTTTTTGCATTTTCAGATATCTCTTGCTTAATGCATTCAGCAACCTTGCCTCTAATGTCCTTACCTTTATATTTATTTTTACCCCGAGTAGTATACTTGTATGCACCATCACTATCTTTATGAACGTAAGGTTCCGGTTTTCTCTTATTAGTGGTATTAGTAGAAGGGTCGTTCTGCAATGCAAAGAATTTATTCCATGCTTTCTCATCATCAAGAACGACATATTTATTTTCGTCCTTATTTAGTGTTGACTTAGGCACACTTCGAACATTCAAGGTCGGATTATTATCAGAAAGATCGTTACTGACACTTAAATTAGGAGAAGTTTGAATTAAAGATACGGTTTCAGTACTATTACCAGTTGGCATATCTACCTACATTTTCAATGCACAATACCAGCATATAACATTACATCAACTAGTCAACAATAATTATGATAGAAGAGCTATTTAATATCGAAGACCCAAATACTCCTTTGCTTGATCGGTTAAAACACGTCCTCTTGGTGTGCGCTTTACAAAACTAATTTTTATTAAATAAGGTTCTACTGTTTCTTCAATATTGCCAGCATCTTCAGACAACGCAATAGATATGGTATCGATTCCAACAGGTCCTGAGGTGTTAAATAAAAATCTTAGATAATCCATATCTAATTTATTTAATCCCATCTTATCTATGCCCAATTTTGATAGCGCAGAGTCAGCAATTTCGTAGGTAATTTTTTTATCATCTTCCACTTCAACAAAATCTCTTATTCTTCTGAGTAACCTCAAAGCAATTCTTGGAGTACCGCGTGCACGGCAGGTAATTTCCCACATGGCACCCTCTTCGATTTCAGCAGAAAGGACTCTTGCACTTCTTTTTATAATATCAACCAATTCTTCAGAAGAATAAAACTCAAGGTGCAAAGGGATGCCAAAACGATCCCTCAGCGGTGCAGAAAGCAGTCCAAGTCGCGTTGTTGCTCCAATTAATGTAAATGGCGGCAAATCTATCCTTAAAGTGCGAGTGGATGGGCCTTCGCCTACCAGTATGTCCAGACAAAAGTCTTCCATGGCAGTATATAAGATTTCTTCAATGCTGCGATTTAACCTATGAATTTCGTCGATAAATAAGACATCTTTTGCATTTAAAGTGGTGAGTACTGCAGCTAAATCTCCAGCTTTGTTAAGTAAAGGACCAGAAGTTGCGCGAAAGCTAACCCTTAACTCCTTAGAGACGATTTGTGCTAAGGTTGTTTTGCCAAGCCCTGGAGGACCATGTAATAAAACATGATCTAAAGCTTCAGTTCTTGTCTTTGCGGCATTTATAAATATTTTTAAACTTTGTATTAAATCTTTTTGCCCGACAAAATCATCAAGTTGTTCAGGCCTGATATTTACATTACGCGCATCTTCAGCACATTCTTTGCCACATGATATTGACTTCATAATGTTGAAAGCTCCTTAAGTGCCATACGAATAATCTCTTTAGTCTCCAGGCTCGGTGATTCATACTGTATTTTTTTTATTGTATCATAAACTCTCATTTTTTCATACCCGAGGTTGATCAAAGCTGAAACAGCGTCCTCTCTAATTGTATGGAAATTGCCGTTATTTATTTCTAATTTACTCACTTTGCCACTCAGTTCTGTAATAATTCGATTAATGAGTTTCAGGCCAAGTCTACTTATCTTGAGCGTTACTTTATCTTCATTCATAATCGCCAAAAATAGCTGCTCTGGGGTCAATTTACTCAAAATTGACATCGCAGTTTTATAACTAACGCCGCTTACTTTAACAAGCAAGCGCAAGCACTGCTGTTCTTCTCTGCTTATGAAACCATATAGCTGGGTAATATTTTCTCTATTATTTGTATAGGTTTCAATAAGCAATTTGATTTTACTTCCAGTGGAGCATGCATTTAAGGTTTTGGCTGAAAGGTATACCATATAGCCAACATCATTTACATTCAGGACTATATGATCGCTATGGACTTCGTCGACTATTCCGCTTAGGTTTCCTATCATTTTCAGTACTGTATAGAGTTCAGTTTAAAAACTCCTGAATTCTAGGTCAAGTATTAGCCTGAGATGTGTGATCTTACCTTTTTGAATTTATACGCTTACAGTGCTCCAGAATCTAACCTTCACACCCTCTATACACTACTTATAACTCACCTTCACACAATATCGGTCGTTCTTAAAAAGCAATCTAACATTTTTTATTCCTTGATTGCGAAGCTTTGATGCAGCTGATTTGGCAGCCTGAGCATTTTCGAAAAATGCAACGTATCCCCTACTTTCTGCACTGTTTTGCTTTGGGTGACGTTTTTGCATTTCTTTTTCATACTGCTTTTTATAATGAGGAGCTTTTTGTACTAATCGTTCTGACATTTTCCTCAGATACTGAACTTTTACTTTTGCAAGCCCAGATTTATGGAATCCTAAAATTTTTGCTGCTTTTTCTGAAAGATCTATTACTCTACCCTTAACAAATGGCCCTCTATCGTTAACCCTTACCACAAGTTTCTTTCCGCTTTCTAGGTTAGTGACAAGAACAAAGCAGGGTAGAGGCAAAGTCTTGTGCGCTGCGGAAATTAAGTTACGGTCAAACACTTCACCGTTTGCTGTAAGTGTACCATGATCTTCCATCCCATACCACGATGCTACTCCTATTTCCTCGTAATGGTT
>NZ_JACZHU010000048.1:0-3812 GCF_020278605.1 Wolbachia endosymbiont of Mansonella perstans
GCTTAACATAGGTGAATTTGTATGTTCTATCTATTGCAAAAAACAAATATAACTTCCCTTCCTCTGTTCTGACTTCTGCAATATCAATATGAAAATAGCCTGCAGGATATTGTTTAAATTTCTTTTTTTGGTTTAACTTCACTCCGGTAGTCTGCTAATGTTGTGCCTTTGTAAATAACGACGTAAGCTAGAGGTGTGGGATTGAGGTTTGCAGAGCGTAGAGACAATCATCTAATGGCAATAAAGTATGCTTAAGAAATGCAACAATTATAGCCTACCCCTCCACTTAACGATAGTTGAGGTTATAGTACTCAGAAAGTTTTGCTATGCTCTCTTTACTGTTTTGTATCGCTCTACGCTGTTGTCCTGGCGTACCCATGTAATACTTGTCCCATAATTCTTCCTTTGATGGTATTTTTTTCTCATACTTTATCATATCATCACACTATGGGGCTGTACATCTCATAGATATTGTAGAAAAAGCTTCGATAATAAAGCTAGCATATGATGAATTAGACAAGTTTCACTGGAACGAAAAGGATCTAATAGCGTATGAAGAAAGATTAGTAGACCTATGCAAAGAAGAAGGTATCCTCGCTTAAAAGCTTGATGATGTCAGAGAGAAAGGGAGAGAAGAAAGAAAAATTGAAGTGACAAAGGCAATGCTGGTTAATAACCTTGACGTCAACACTATTGTCAAGTTTACTGGTCTTTCCATTAGTAAAATTGAAAGGATTGCAAGATTAAAAGACACTTAACTTAACGCGATACAGTAAGTGCTAGAATGACGAAAGAAAAGTTCACTACTAGTTTCTCATACGGTTATACGAGAATCTAATGACTGATATAAATAAACGTGCTTATACACTTTTTGGTTATTGGAGCTTTGACAAAGGCGTTTACAACGCCCATTAAGCACGATAAAGAAAATCATTTACAATTGCTATGGCAACTAGCGTTGAAACTTGGCAAGCCTTGTGACTTGATAAATAGAAGTTTTTATCTGAATTCACAATGAGCACTTCTGGATGACTTTGAAAGTAAATATTACCATGCTTATCTTCAATAGCCTCTATTATCCCATCTCTTGAAAATGCTGCAACTTTATATCTAAGTAACTCTAACTTTTTTCTGTTTTCCGGCGTATTACTTACTGTTCCTGAATGAGCATCTGGAAAACATGTTAAAAACCAGCCATTTTCATCAGGTGGTAAAAATTTAGCTATCACTTCTGCTAAACGACTGTTTGGAACAATTTTGATCTGCTGGAGAGGTACACTTTCTTGCTGTGGATTAGGTGCTGATTTTAAATAAGATCTTTGCTTCTCTTCATCACTTACAAGATTTGACACACTCACTACTTCAACTCCTTTTGCATTCATGATACCTTGTAAACCGCCACATGTGCCAAGTAAATGGATTGTAGGATTATCATCCACTATTTTCACAATTGCTTCAGTAACAAACTGGCGACAAGGAGTAGGAGGAAAAGGTTCAGAGTGCAAATTACAGTAATTTCCTGGAATAAATATTCTATTTATTTTGTGCTCTTTAAAAAACTTTGCAACTTCAACTTTTATTCTGTCTAATGTCAGCTTCCTTGCCAATATTTCATCTTGTTTTGCAAGGTTAAGTGACTCTGCCTGAATTTTTTTTAGGCTAATTATCTTATTATAATCAATCAGTATAGTTTTGATTCCCCAGTTATTAAACATCTCGTAGATATTTTGAGATGAGCCAACCTCATGTAGATATGTTTCTTCTTCTGTCTTTAATAAACCAACAACTATGTCACCATTTATTGAATGCAAATTTTCACTAGCGCCTGCATAAGCAATGTTGCTAAATAACAGAATTATACTTAATAAGATATTAAATACTTTATTATGATACCTATGTAACATAATTTATTACACTAATATTCACATAAATATCATAACACATAATAGAGTATTTCACAACAAGAAGGTAAACTTATTAAGAAAGAAAAAGTGGCCTGAGCAGGAATCGAACCAGCGACACAAAGATTTTCAGTCCTTTGCTCTACCAACTGAGCTATCAGGCCAACCATACGCTTTCATTTTTAGATAAAAAATGTTATTATGTCCATCAAAAGTTTTTAAAGTAATTTATATAAAAATACAGGATGGACATTAATAACAGAATAGGAATTTACCCCGGAACATTTGACCCTATCACCTTTGGGCATATTGACGTAATAAAAAGAGCATGTAAGCTAGTTGATAATTTAATAATCGGTGTTGCAGAAAATGTTAATAAGTACACTGCCTTTGACATAAAGTTGCGCACAAGTATGGCTAAAAATGAAATTAAAAGGCTAGGAATTAACGCAGATGTTGTATCTTTTAATGGGCTATTAATGAAGTTTGCTAAAGAGCAGAATGCCTCTGTCATTATCAGAGGACTCAGAGCAGTGTCGGATTTTGATTATGAGTTTCAAATGAGTTGGGTAAATTATAAACTTCTTCCTGAAATTGAAACCATATTTCTTCCTGCCTCTGAGGACACCCAATTTATTTCATCAAGTTTTGTAAAAGAAATAGCAAGGTTAGGGGAAAGTGTCAGCAAATTTGTGCCAGAGGGTGTTCAGAAGGAATTGATTAATCTAAGCAGGATAAGAAGTGAAGAATAATGTTTATTTTCTATTCCCAAACATGTATATTCAATACATAAGACATTATAAACTAAAGGAGCAATATGACAGTGAGGGATAATGATATAATAGTTTGTTGTCGTGGTGATGAGAACAATAATGGTTCTGGTCATCCATTAATATATTTGTATAAAGAAGGAAGCGAAACATTCTGTCCTTATTGTAATAGGTTAATGAATGAAGAATTTAAATCTGAAGAGTCTGAAAAATTTAAATCCAATGAAGAATCTAAATCTGTTGCAGGGTGCATTGTGAAAGCAGTTAATGAAAAGAAGAGGACCCATGGATGAAATAGCACTTCGTTCTTTTTAGCTAGCTTACATGGACAGCAATAAGGGGAGCAGTGAAAATGAAGCTGTCCATACGATCGAGTACTCCTCCATGGCCAGGTATCATACTCCCACTATCTTTAATATTGTAAACTCTTTTAATGAGTGATTCAATAAAATCACCAAGTTGTGCTAAAGTAGCAATTGCAAGGCCAATTATTGGAGAATAAAAGACTGAAAATAAACCTAAAAATATTGATCCGAAAATTGTACACACTATTCCAGCTAGAATTGCACCAAGAAGTCCCGACCAAGTTTTTCCAGGGCTAATAATTGGACAAATTTTAGCTCCACCAAAATTCTTGCCAAATAGGTAGGCAGTAATATCAATGCTCCAGATGGTTAAGATTAGCCATACTAATGTATATTTTCCCTGTGGCAGGTTGTATAGATATATCAATGAGGCATTTGGTAGCGCAATCAACAGTAATGCAAAAACGTATAAGATTCTGTTCCCCTGAGTTAGGTTATACCATTCAAAAGAAGATAAAACTGCTATCGAAAAAATTAACAGGTAAAACGATAAATCACTGAAATATGTAGCAAAAGAAAATATAAACAATATTACTATTGAAGACAGCATTCTAATCACAAAATTATTATCTGCCATATCTTTTTTCTCTTTTCGTATAATCTTCTAATGCTTTACTCAAATCTTGACAAGAAAAATCAGGCCACAAAGTATCACAAAAATACAATTCAGCGTAAGCTGCTTGCCATAATAAAAAATTACTTAACCTTTTTTCACCGCCAGTGCGAATTAACAAATCTAGCCTCGGCAAATCTTTAGTATATAGAAATTTTTCAAA
>NZ_JACZHU010000048.1:3822-8046 GCF_020278605.1 Wolbachia endosymbiont of Mansonella perstans
TGCTCCGTAACTGACCGCTACAGTAAGTAATAAACCATCGTTCTTATGTGTTATTTCCTCTGCTTTTTTAATTTGATCAAGTATTTTTTTTGGCAGTAAACTTAAATTACCAATAAAACTCAGCTTAATATTATAATTGCAAATGAAATTGATTTTATTCTCGTCAGTTAGAACAGAGTAAAATAAATCAAATAGATGGTCAGTTTCCTCTTTAGGCCTAAGCCAATTCTCCATGGAAAATGCATACAAAGTCAAATAAGGTATGGCTAGGGTTGTGCAATGCTTAGCAATGTCATATGCAACCTCGCTGCCCTTTCTATAACCATCAATTTTTACCCTCCCTTGGTTGTTTGCCCATCGACCATTGCCATCCATAATGATGGCTAAGTGTTTTGGTAGAAACTCGAGATTCAACATTTAGAGTTCACCGATGTCATAAAAGTAACTGACACACAGCTATACGAATATTGTGCTACCAGGATGGTAACATTCCAGTGTTCCGATACTGGAATCCAGAAATTTGATTGCAAGTAAGCACACTGAGCTAATAAGCATAAAAACAGCTGCTTTATGCTAAAACAAACATCTTTGACAAGATTGTATGAAAAGCTGAATCCCGGCGTCAAGCACTGGGATGACACCTTTGTGTTTGAGGCAAAAATGACTAACACATTGCCTCCGTTGACAAATGTTCGTACAGCTGCATATCAGCTACTCGGGTGATACCCATGCATGTAATTCGTTTTTTTTTATTATTGAAGGCTTCTTTCATATCAACTTAGTGATTCAGTATATCTTTTTCTTTAATAGATAATTCGCTATCAATCTTTTTGATATTATCATCAGTAATATTCTGTATCTCCTTTTTAGCACTATGAAAATCATCTTCTGAGATTTCTTTACTTTCCTGCATTTTCTCTATTTCTTCCATAATATCTCTACGTATATTTCTAATGGCGACCCGCGCATTTTCAGCAAACTGGTGCAATAATTTCACTAATTTTTCACGGGTTTCTTGCGTTAAACCTGGAAGGGTTATACGTACAGTATTACCTTCGACAACAGGATCTAAATTTAGATTGGCATTCAATACGGCATTTTTCACTTCACCTATAATACTAATGTCCCAAACTTTAATTGACAATGTTTTATTGTCCGTCACTGAAACACCGGCAACTTGATTCAGTTTTTGATGTCCTCCATAGATATTCACAACTATGCCATCAAGTAATGATGCGCTAGCTCTACCGGTGCGTATACCTTTAATGTCATCATGAAAGGAATGAATAGTTTTTAGCATCCTTTCTTTTGTTTTAGTTTTTACTTCATTCAACATAAATTACCTATCATTTATAATCTGAAACTATAGTATAAGTGCCACGACCCTTAACAATATTGACTATTTTTTCTTCTCTCAAAGAAAAAACTATAATTGGAACGGAATTCTCACGCGCAAGTGAGATCGCTGATGCATCCATAACCTTTAAATCACGAGCCAATAAATCCATGTAAGAAAGCCTATCATACATTACAGCATCCTCATTTTTTTTCGGATCAGCGGAGTATACACCACTTACTTGTGTACCTTTTAAAATAACATCACAATTCGTTTCAACAGCACGTAAAGCTGCAGCTGTATCTGTAGTAAAAAATGGATTACCTGTACCTGCCGCAAAGATTACTACTCTACCTTTTTCTAAATGACGAATAGCTTTCCTTCTGATATAAGGCTCGCATATAGTAGCCATGGGTATTGCTGATAGTACTCTAGAGTCTACTAAACTTTTCTCTAAAGATTTTTGTAAGATCAAAGCATTAATTATAGTTGCAAGCATTCCAATATAATCACTGCTTGCTCTTTCACAACCACTTAAAGATGCAGATGCACCACGAAAGATATTACCACCACCAACAACAATACATATCTGAACTCCAAGTTTGTAAACATCAGCTACATCTTTACACAATTGATCTATAATTCCCATATCATGACCATAAGGCCGTGATCCCATCAAAACCTCGCCAGAGATTTTAAATAACACCCTGTAGTATTTTATTTCACCTGTTGAGGCAGTCATTTTCAACTATTTAATCTCTGCTACCTAAAATAAGTAACTTATAATCAAACAATTTGACAGTAGAGTTTACACTCGACTCGCTTACTCTGATAAAATCGGAAATTTTCATTTTATCATCCCTTATAAACTTCTGTTCTAGTAAAACAACTTCTTCATAATATTTAGCCATTCGACCATCTACTATTTTCTTTGTCACCTCTTCAGGTTTATTCAAGCTTTTCACCTGTTTTTCAATTATAAAACGCTCATTGTTCAACTTTGCTTGATCTAAGTCATCTATAGAAAGAGCTTCGGGCTTCATAGCAACTACTTGCATTGCTATTTGTCTTCCAGCTTCTTGCAACTTTGACTTATCACCGGATGATTGCAATGCTACTAAAGCACCAGTTTTACCCAGGCCACACACATCACCATGTACATAACCAGCAACAATTCCGTTCTGAGCTTCCAGGTAACAAAGCTTGCTCAGCTCTAACTTTTCACTAAGGACAGATATACCATTTATGATAGCTTCCTGTACCGTACCAATGCCTTCATATTTGGCATTTTTTAACTCATCAACGCTAGTACAGCGTTCTTGATAAGCAATTGATGCTAAATTCGAGATTAGTTCTATAAATTTCTCATTTCTTGCAACAAAATCAGTTTCACAATTGAGTTCAATCAATACGCCACGATTTTCAGCCAAATGCATAGCAATTAGCCCATCTGAAGTTACTCTATCAAACTTTTTGTCAGCCTTAGCAAGTCCTATTGCACATAACTTATCAATGGCTCGTCTGATATCACCACTGCACTCCTCTAATGCTTTCTTACAATCACTTAAACCAAGCCCTGTTCTACTACGTAGTTCCTTTATACTATCTGGATTCATCTTCATTAGTTACTACCTCCTTTTCATCCTCTTTATAAATTTTACCGTGCCCCTTTTTTATCTGTACAATATTATCTCCTTTTTCTTGAATAAACTCATCGCCCTTTATATCACCAACCTTAACTCCAGATCTTGCTAAACTAGATTCTATTCCGGTCAATATAAAGTCTGCAGCCAACCTACAATAGAGTTCTATCGATTTTCTTGAGTCATCATTCCCTGGTATAGGATAAGTAATATCATCTGGATCAGAGTTAGTATCAAGTACTGCAACTATTGGAATTCCCAATTTTTTCGCCTCTTTAACTGCAATGTGCTCTTTATTAGTATCAATGATGAACAAAATGTCTGGAATTGCTCCCATCTCTCTAATGCCACCTAGCGCCTTATCAAGCTTTTGCCTTTTCTTTTCAATATTTCCTAATTCTTTCTTCGTTAAAACGCTATTTTCATCATTTAGCATTTTTTCGTATTTAATTAGTGTTTTTATTGAAGAAGAGACAGTTCCCCAATTAGTAAGCATACCGCCAAGCCATCGATAATTTACATAATATTGACCACAACGAACTGCTTCACTTGCAATAATATCCAAAGCCTGAAATTTTGTACCAACAAATAAGATGCGACCACCTTGAGATGCAACTTCATATAGGGCCTTCATTGCCACCTGTAGTAATGGCGATGTCTTTCGTAAATCAATTATATGTATACGATTCTCTTGATGTACCCCATATATGTATGGAGCCATTTTCGCATTCCAGCGACTAACTTTATGACCAAAATGTACGCCAGATCTAGCTAAATCACGTATAGTGACTTCGGGTAAGTTTATCATATTCATTCCTTCAAATAGTTTACCCTCCATGGCATAACCCTAACAGGACTATTTGTATAGCCATGTGTGAAATCAAATTATTTATATAGTAATATAAAAGGCAACAAAGTGCAAACAAAAAACGTTGACAAAAGGTAACATGTTTATTAACTTTAAAGTCAGAAACACTAAAAGGAAATGGGGGTGTAGCTCAGTTGGTTAGAGCGCATGCCTGTCACGCATGAGGTCATGAGTTCAAGTCTCATCACTCCCGCATATAACCTCTAGTGCAATCTAAGTTCGTTATGCTAGTCTTTATTTTACCCTATTTTGATGTATGGCAGCACAATGAATTGTAGCATAATGTTGAAAAACTTCATTGAACTTTCTGTATAACCTAAACTAATACTAATGGTAATAGGACAAATTAAGGGTACCGTTTTGCCAGTCAACAATGG
>NZ_JACZHU010000049.1:0-8042 GCF_020278605.1 Wolbachia endosymbiont of Mansonella perstans
ATTCCAATTTCTTGATTGGTGGCTGTAAAGTCTGAACAATCTTTAAAACGAAACCCTATTGTTCTACCTCTTGTGTGTTAAAAAATGTTATGAGCTCCGTCAGCTGCTCATTTGATCTGACTCCATAAGCTATGTTATGCCTAGCACGTGCACGAAACCAGTTGACACTGTGCTGTTCACAACCACTGTGGGTTGTGACAACATCAGTGAAAAGTTCCGGTCCTCCAGTTGAACCGTAAGATATATTTTTGGGAATCTCATTTCTGTAAATGACATATGTCCTCCTTTGAAAGTGGAATTGAGGTGGTGTAGATAAGGTGAAAAGATCTTAAATTTTTAAAATTGCTTTATTAATAAGACTGTGCATTTTTAATCCCATTGCTTCTATAAAAGTGTGGGGACTATTTTCTTGATCTTTTCCTAACTCGCTTTTTAGCTCGTTAATATTTTTATGACTCTGCGTTAATTGGTATACACAAACATATGCAACGACTAAAGCAACTCCAGCAAAAGGGAACGCTAAAGGAATTGGTTGAGTAAAAACAGCAGTTATAGTGGATGCTGTGAATACTATATCAGCTATCACAGCAATTGTGCCATAAATAGCTTCTTTTCTGCAATTACTAATTAATTTTTTTTGTATTCCTTCTTGTCGTGTTTTTTGCTCTTGTTGATGAGAAGAAGGATTTCTTTATCTGTATAACCTTGTAAAACCGGCTCCCATTAGTGCTGCTCTTCTTGCTGTATTTCTTGCTCTGATTGATTAGTTCCTTTACCTGAACCAAAAATTCCTTCACTGGAAACTGGTTGACCTTCTTTTTGTTAGTTGATCAGAAAGAGAAACTCCTCTACCTGAGCCAAGAATTTCTTCACCAGAAACTGGTTGACTTTCTGTTATATCAGAAGGGATTTTGCTAAGAAGGGCACAAAATGCCTAGTGTAATTCACTACTCCTACAGCTTTTTTGCTATTATCTATCTTTAGTTGATCAAGATTCACGTCTTGTATAAAAACTTCTGAATCATCATCATGTGCTGTAATTTTGGTTACTGTAACTTTTTGGCTATCTTCCTCTATTGAATAAACACAAAGCCCACTTTATACTTATCGCGTATCTTCTCCCTCCAATTCCTGGATGATCTCATATAAGTGCAGAACCATTTCCTGTATCCATATTCTTAATGTCTTTTAAAGACTCACAAAAAGTCTCTTCTTCGTCTATCATATTTGCTTTAGTTTCTAGATTTTGTATAGGACCATAGGATCTTCTAGCGTAGTAAAGTAGCTACCAATAGCAGCGTCTTTTATTTACTGCTTTATAGGTCCAACTATCTTGTTCACCATGTTGCTCAGCATAATCTACACAGTCTTCTCTTAATGATTTTGCGGTAAAACGATAACTAGGCTTTATATTTAATCCATTCAATCCTTGAACCATGGAGTCGAAAAAGCAATCTCCTGTCATTATAGCAGTTCCTATTTTTAGCTTTTCAGGATAAGTGCTTTTTAAATTATGCAATAAATTACTTGATTTTCATTTTCTTTGATTTGTCGAAAAAAAGCAATTGGCTTTCTTATATAGTTAGAACCTTGCATATTACAACTCAAAAGTGATAATTATATTTTAATGGAGCAGTCAACCTGTGAAGGCTGATTACTTAAGGCTATGCTCAGTCGTATGTATCGCCCACTCTTTCGAGCTAATATGTAGCTTCTACGTATTGTTACTCATCATATCCATGATTACTATACTTAAATTCACTTGTGCTATCAAGCAAAAAAATAAAATTTTATGACAAACTGAAACTAGCTTTGCTTATGGCTTAATTCATCTACTTTTTCGCGTAACACATGCAAATCAGTCGCTCCTACAAACAGACTATCCCCAATTATTAAAAAAGGTGTACCGCCTACTTCTAGATTCCTTGCTAAAAGTCTGCTGTTGTTTATCATCTGTTCAACTTTGTCTGCGTTGTTTTTCATAGAATCATTGAAGTCACTTTCATTGATTCCTATGCTTTTTACTATACCCAGTATATTTTCTTCTGAAAATTCTCCTTTGTGGTCTAAGGCAGCATAGTGAAAGTCAAAATATTTTCCCTTGTCAATAAAATAGACAGCTAAAGCACTTTTTGCCGCCTTTAAAGAATCGTTACCAAGTATTGGAGTGTTCCTAAAAATGTACTTAACTTTGCCGTCATTGATCAACTGTTTTACATCGTCCTTTATGGCTTTGCAATAGCCACAAGAATAGTCAAAAAACCCTACAGCTATAACATTGCTATTTTCATTTCCTAAGTAAGGATAAGAGGGGTCAAATATTTCATTTTTATGCTGTAAGATTTTACCTTCAGCCGCATTACCTCGAGCAGCGTAACTACTTTTAATTGATTCTTCCCGGAGCGTTTTTATAATCTTATCAAAATTTCTACTTATATAGTTATCTAATCTCTCACCTATATGCTTATCGTTTAGCACTTTGCTACGACTTGAGAGCCAATTGTTTATTATTGGCAAACTTGCTATTACTATTATTAAAATCAGTAAAAACGATATTCTAGACATACGCTTATAGATCTGCAATATAAATTTTTAGTATACAAGTAAATGTATATAAAAGAAAGCATCTAGTGTTAGCATAGCCAAATTTGCTGCAAGTGCAAACTTTTCGCAAAGAAACTCAGGCACAAAACTCATTAGAAGATTTGATAATGCAAGTAGCCAAAGCACGCCGGGATAGCCAGCTATAGGATACTCCATCCTTTACCGCCGCACATAGCAACCGTAAACGCGGCGGTAGAAAGTTGATCATCTTATAACTGCAGTGTATAACGCTAGCAAACGCAGCGGTAAATTATATAAGCGAACCAATAAATAATTGGTAGAGAAAAGGAAATAGCCATCTAGAAAGTAAGCTTCTTTTTTAATCAGCGAATTTATTCCTGTTTATGGTCAGAGTCGTGTGGGTAAGACGTACCTAATAAAACAATTTTCCAGAAACATGCCGATATTTTATTTGAACAGACTGGCCTTAATAATGGTAATTTGC
Source organism: Wolbachia endosymbiont of Mansonella perstans (assembly GCF_020278605.1). Classification (NCBI taxonomy): domain Bacteria; kingdom Pseudomonadati; phylum Pseudomonadota; class Alphaproteobacteria; order Rickettsiales; family Anaplasmataceae; genus Wolbachia; species Wolbachia endosymbiont of Mansonella perstans. Next base: position 3,050 of record NZ_JACZHU010000049.1, read on the forward strand.
AGGAGCAGCTTGCAATTTTTGTACAATCATTATCAAATACTTTTTACAAAGGTGCAAGAATAGCCCTGCCTAAAAATTGGATGGATACATTACAGCAGTTAGCATTTGCTATTGATAGCACACATAAGAAGAGATTGTCTTATTTTTTGATGAACTGCCATGGCTTGTGGCAAGAAAATCTGGCTTTCTGAGAGCATTAGAATATTTTTGAAACATAAGCTGGACATACCGAAAGAAACTTATCTTGGTTGTATGTAGTTCAGCAGCTTCTTGGATGTTGGAAAATTTAACTTATAGTAGAGGGGGATTGCATAATTGTATTACTGCGATAATATCTTCGCAGCCTTTTAACTTACGTGAAACTAAAGAATATTTAAGATATTTAGGAGTCAACCTTAATCGCCAGCAAATATTGTAGCTCTATATGGCCAGGGGAGGGATACCGCATTACCTTAAAGAAATAAGTAAAGGATTATCTGCAGCACAAAATATTAATATGCTCTGCTTCCAGGAGGATGGTTTATTATTTGATGAATTTGATATGCTATTCCATTCTCCACATGAAGAGCCAGAAATGTACCTCAGCATTATTCGCGTAGTTGCAAAAAAGCCAAAAGGGATCAATAGGAAAAAACTTATAAAAGTAACTAAAATCGCTGAAGGTAGTCACTTAACTACTAAATTAATGAGCTTAGAAGAAGCTGGATTTATTGGTGGTTTTTTACCACTGAGTAAAGCAAAAAGGAGAGTATATTACAGAATAATTGACGAATATATATTCTATCTAACATGGACTGAACCGTTTAGAGGAGTAACAAAAAGGGCATAATAAGTGATGCCCACTATTGGGAGTTAGCAATAAAGAAACCAGCTTGGAAACATGGGCAGGCAAACATTTGGATCAGTGTGTTTTAAACATGCCAATAAAATTAATAGCAGTCATATGTGGAGATTGACAATATCACCCAAAGAAGAACAGTAAAGAATCTGGTACTCAGATTGACTTAGTTTTCGATCGAGAAGATGGGTGTGCAATGCTTTGTGAAATAAAGTATAGTGATAAACCTTATTATACAGTAACGAAGGAATTTGTTGAACAATTAAAGAAAAAGGAAACAGTTTATAAAGAAAAAATGAAATCAAAGAAGCAAATATTCTGGGTATTGATTACTGTAAATGGAGCTTCTGAAAACCAACATCTAAAGGATAAGATGTATCATGTGATTACATTAGAGGATTTGTTTTGAGCTATGTCAACAACTTACGCGACTTCGTCTCTGCTTTAAAAGAAAAAAGGATCTGATTAGAACTAAAAAGGAGATTTCAACAGTTCTCTAAATGACAGGAATTCACTGTAGAGTTCTGTCAAGCAAAGAGTCAGCAATCATTTTTGAAAATGTTATCACAGAAAACGGCAAAAATTCGATTCCTGTTTTAGTGAATTTATTTGGCACTATCTATAGAATAGCTTTAGGACTGGGTATAAACCTTAGTGAACTAAGGGATCTTGGTAAACTTCTAGCATTTTTACAGTCCGCTGAACCGCCAAAAAACTTCAAGGATGCTATAAAGATGTTTCCTCTATTGAAAGTTGCGGTTGTGTTGTCGATGCACAGTAAAGTCGTGAGCAAAGCTCCATGTCAAGAAGTGGTGCTAACTGGGAATGGAGTGGATCTTAGTTTATTGCCTATTCAAACGTGTTGGCCAGATGAACCTGTACCGCTTATCACCTGGCTGATTGTGGTAATAAAAGGACCCACGAAGGACAAGCAAGATAACTTCAATCTTGGAATATATCTTATGCAAGTTGAGGATAAAAAAATGACTCTAATGTGTTGGCTTGCACATCGTGAAGGGACAGGTCACCATAACGGTAGAAGGAAAAGGGGCAAAGTATTAAGTTTCCTGCTGCTGTAAGTCAGTAGCGATCCTGCAATGCTTATCGCTTCAATAACTCCAGTGCCAGAAACACGTCAGAATACCAATTTGCTGGACTGCTGCGCAAGAAGCTGCTTGAATTTGTAAATTGTAAAACTATACCACTTCAAGTGCCAGCTCACGCAGAGATCGTTTTGGAAGGCTATGTGAGTTTGGATAGGTATCAAGATGAAGGGCCATACGAAGGCCACACTGGTTACTATAATTCTATTGAACAATTCCCGGAATTTAACATTACTGCAATCGCAATGCGTAAAAACCCAATATATCTTAGCACTTTTACTGGCAAGCCACCAGATGAACCATCGATTTTTGGTGAGGCACTAAACGAAATCTTTGTGCCGATTCTCATCAACCAATTTCCAGAGATAGTAGACTTTTATCTGCCACCAGAGGGTTGTTTCTATAGAATAGCAGTAGTGTCGATCGAGAAATCTTATTCCGGACATGCGAAAAGAATTGTCATGAGCATACTTTCTTTTCTCAAGAAGTTTTTGTACACGGAATTTATTATAGTTATTGATGATAATATAAATGTGCGTGATTGGAAGGAAGTGATGTGGGCAATATCAACAGGAATGAACCCAATGCGTAATACAATTGTGATAGAAAATGCACCAATTGATTATTTAGATTTTACCTCTCCTGAAAGTGGACTTGTAGGTAAAATGGGATTTGATGTGACAAATAAAATCCCGCCTGAAACCAAATGAAAGTGGGGAAAAAATTGAAATGAACGAAGAAATAGTAAAAAAGTTACAGAGAAGTGGGGAAAGTATGGATTGTAGTTGCTAAAAAGTTAAAAATATTATATGCTTAGCGAACAGCCAATGGCGTTAACTTGAGGGTCTCAATTAGTAAACTTTCCTAAGCGTATACCCATCTTGCACCGGACAGGTAGATAGAGGTATAAACGCCACTCTTTGCTGGCTCATTCAGCTTGGCTGATCATAATTTGTTGTTACTACACTTTCTTTCTCATCAAAATGTGAATGACAACTGTTATTTCCTAACAGTTTTTCGTCATAAGTTTCAATATTAAAATATTTTTCATATTTATCTATATTATTACAAAGTGAAAGTGCTCTAACCTTGCTCATAACCAAACCTGTACCAGCAGGGATTAATCTTCCTACTATGACATTTTCTTTTAGCCCGCTCAAAGAATCTTCCTTTCCACAGAATGCTGCTTCTGTTAGCACTTTCGTTGTCTCTTGGAAAGAAGCAGCAGAAATAAAGGAATTAGTTTCAAGGCTAGCTCTCGTAATTCCCTGCAGGATAGGAAGATAATTAGCAGGTCGCTTGCCAGAATTTTTCATAGCATTATTTTCCCTATCAATTTCCAGCTTATCAATGCTTTCGCCAACCAAGTACATGGTATCACCAGGATCAGTAATTTCTACTTTTTGCAACATTTGTTTTAATATTACTTCTAAGTGTTTGTTGTCTATACGAACACCCTGCAATCTATAGACTTGCTGTATTTCAGAAATCATATAGTGTGCTAGAGCTTCGAGTCCAAGTACACGTAAAATATCATGAAGGTCAGGATCACCATCCATCAATAGATCACCTTTACATACAAAATCACCCTCATTGACTATTACGTGCTTGCTCCTTGATACCAGATATTCAACTGGAGAAACCTGCTCATCTATAGGCTTAATTAATATACTGCGTTTTCCTCTCCGATCTTTCTCAGAAAATGCTATATGACCATCTATTTCACTAACAATTGCATGCTCCCTAGGACGTCGTGCTTCAAACAATTCTATAACTCTTGGTAGACCACCAGTAATATCACGAGTTTTGACTGACTCTCTTGGTGTTCTTGTAATGATATCACCTGCGTTAACCTTTTGGCCATCTTGTACATTTAGTACTGCACCAATTGGTATAAAATAACATGCTTCAACGCCACTTGCGAGTGTCATTACTTCACCGTTATTGTCAAGCAACACTATACGAGGACGCAAGTTAGCTCCACCAGAGTGCAATTTCCAATCCTTCACTACTTTACTTGATATTCCGGTAGATTCATCCATAACCTCAGTGATTGACACTCCATCTTTTAAGTCTCGATAAGATACTGTACCAGTCCTTTCCGTGATAATAGGTAATGTATAAGGATCCCATTCTGCAACTCTGTCGCCAATTTTTACTGACTGACCTTCATCTACATAAAGCTTGGCACCATAAGGTATACTATGCCTCAATTTTTCACTACCGAGACTATCAATCAATATAACTTCACAAGAACGACTTATTAAAATTTTATCTCCATTTTTGTCTATAATTATATTACTATTGTTCAATTTTATTTTAGCATTAATAGAAGCTATAATATTTGAAGATTCAACGCCCCTAGTCATTACCCCACCTATGTGGAAAGTACGCATTGTTAACTGAGTACCTGGCTCTCCAACGGATTGAGCAGCTATCACACCAACTGCCTCACCTATTGAAACAATTCTGCCAGTTGCAAGGTCTCTTCCATAACATAAAGCACATACACCTGGGCTTAGTTCACAGGTTAAAGGTGATCTAATTTTCACAGCGTCAAGGCCTGCAATGTTAATTTGCTTTACCTTACTTTCATCAATCAACTCTCCTGCTTTCACCAACAATTCTTTTTTCACTGGATTATATATATCATTTGCAGCTGTTCTACCTAGCACAACACTATCTAAAGACGCAACTATGGTACCTCCTTCAACCGTGGCTCTTACAACGAGACCATTTTTGGTCTTACAATCATGTTTTGTAACTATGCAGTTTTGAGACACATCAACCAAGCGACGAGTTAAGTACCCAGAGTTTGCAGTTTTAAGCGCAGTATCAGCAAGACCCTTACGTGCACCATGAGTAGAATTGAAGTACTCAAATACGTTTAACCCTTCGCGGAAGTTGGAGATTATAGGTGTTTCTATAATCTCACCAGAAGGCTTAGTCATGAGTCCTCGCATTCCAGCTAGCTGTTTCATCTGTGAAGTAGAACCCCTTGCACCAGAGTTAACCATCATATATACTGAATTGTACTTACTATTTCTGTCGT
>NZ_JACZHU010000050.1:0-8033 GCF_020278605.1 Wolbachia endosymbiont of Mansonella perstans
CTTTTACCTTTTTTCTCATCTGATAAAAATTTTAAATATCTATTATTAAAGTAGCATCCTGAATCCAAGTGTTAGCTACTTGGATGACAAGAGAAGGGGCTACTTGGATACACCCATAGATCTGTTATTCCAGCGCTTGACGTTGGAATCTAGAAGTTTTATTAAGTAGGTAAGCATAAAAGTTATGTTAAAATGTACCATTTTTATGGAAAACTGGATACCAGTATCAAGTACTGGGATGACAGGAGAATGAGGTACTGGTCTGCTAATCACAGGGCCACTTGCTTTTAACACATTCGAAACAAAGATATTGAATATTTCTACAGAATTGTGTATAATTCTCAATATTTTTTAAGTGAATCTCTCATGGCTTTATCAAAATTTCTCAATCCAAAATTGGACTTAACCTTCAAGAAAATCTTTGGCACTGAGAAAAACAAGAACATTCTTATCTGTTTTCTCAATGATATCTTAGGATTTACCGGAATAGATACTATACAAGAAGTTGAGTTTCTTAGCACCTACATGAATCCTGAAATTGCCTCTGATAAACAAAGTATTGTTGACGTTCTTTGCAAGGATTTTAGTGGGTTCAGATATGTGATTGAGATGCAGCTTGCGTGATAGAGGTTTTGAGAAATGTGCTCAGCTATATGCTGCTAAAGCTTATTCAAGGTAAGTTGGAAAAGGTGGAGAGTACATCGATTTAAAGGCAGTATTCTTTACTGCTATTTCCGATAATACGATATTCCCTAAGGAAACTGAGTACATTTCTACTCATAATATACAAGATGTAAAAACCAATAGACATTACTAAAAAGATTCTCAGTTTGTCTTTGTTGAGTTGCCTAAAATCCAAAAGAATAAAGCAGAGCAGCTAGAAAGCACAGTAGAAAGGTGGTGCTTTTTTTTAAGCATGCAGAGGATACTACAGATGAAGACTTAAGGAATATAGCAGAAAAATCACCAATAATAAAGCTAGCATATGATAAATTAGACAAGTTTCTCTGGAATGAGAAAGATCTAATAGCGTATGAAGAAAGATTAATGGACCTACGCAAAGAAGAAGACATCCTCGCTCAAAAACTTGATGATGCTACTGAAAAAAGCAGAGCAGAGGGTAAAAATAGGCCAAGATAGTTGTGGCTAAAGACCTACTTAGTATCTGTTGATTTGATAGTTGAATCTATTGGAGTTCCTAAAGCTGAATTGCACAACTCAAAAAAGAAGTTATGAGTTAATTTCAGAGCGCTCAGCTGAATAGACAACGGCATCAACTTAAGAGCCTCTATTGCAAACTCTCCCCAAGACATGATGGCGTTTGGACTTATCCACCTTATTGCGGCTATACAATCTCCCTGGTTGAATTTTAACTTTAGCACGCATACTTGCTTTATCAAAAAAGGCTTAAAAGCTTTCTGGTGAACAAATTCCAATAAGTACTTGATAGAATTTCTTCCTCATTACACCAAATAAAACTGAAAAACTTAAACGATACTCAGCAATTTGATCTGGATTCCAAGGCCCTTGCGCATCATACTCTGGAACCATACATCTTATAGATATTATACCAACAATTCACTATTTTTTCTACGTCTCGTGGTTTAGTTTTTTGACCTATACTGATTCTAATAGAACACTCTGCTTGCTCTTTTGTTGCCCCCATTGCAAGCAAAACATGGGAAGGTTCAACTTTTCCAGAAGAGCATGCAGAGCCATTGCCAACTGCAATGTTATTTAAGTCAAAATGCATGAGCTGCACGTCACTCCTTACTTTCGGCATATAAATCAGACTTGTATTTGGTAACCTTTTGGAGTTTTGACCGAAGATTTTGATACCGCTGGCAAGGTTTAATAGCTCACACTCCAATTGATCGCGTAGCTTCTTTATTTCATCCATTTTTGACAAAAGATATGGAATATCCTGCAATGCAGCAGAAAGACCTGCAATTGCAACAATATTTTCTGTACCACCTCGTAATCCTTTCTCTTGTCCACCACCTATTACAATAGGCTCTATTACAAGTTTTTTGTCGAATATTAAAACTCCACTACCCGCTATACCGCCAAATTTATGAGCAGATAAAGTGAGTAAATCCACCCCTAAATCCTCCATATTAACTTCAGTTTTTCCAACGCTTTGAGCAACATCGGTGTGACAGATTGCTCCAAATTTATGTGCTATTTCAGCTACTTCCTTAACAGGCTGAATAACCCCAGTTTCGTTATTAGCCATCATAGCTGAAACTATTACTCTATCTCCCTCGAGTTTGCTCAGAACCTTCTCTAACTCTAAAAGATCAACAACACCTTCTTGATTAACCGGTATTATATGTGGATTGCATGTAGAATTGAGAATTGAAGGATGCTCTATAGCTGAAATTACATATCGATAGCCTACCATTCCTTTCATAACAAGATTATTTGCTTCAGTTGCACCAGACGTGAAAACTACCTCTTTATCATCTAAAGCACCAATAATCCCACGAACATTATCTCTTGCATCCTGAAGAATCTTTCTCGCCTCTTGTCCCTTTCTGTGTAATGATGAAGGATTCAGAATTTGTTTTGATAAGACCTCAAGTATACTCTTCTTTACACTGTCGATAATTGGAGAGGTTGCATTATAGTCAGCATATACGTAATCACTACCTAAAGAAAAGGAACTTGAAGGCTTATCTGTCATTCAATTTAGGAAAACTTTTTACTACTCGCTATAACAGTCATATATATCAGCTTAACATGATAAAAAGCTTGTTGCAAAAACAGTAAAATTAATACATAATTAATATATACACGATTTACATTAGTTAATGCCTATCAAGCAGGTTTTATTAGGAGCTACCGTGGTAGAAGTTTTTTTAAATAATGCAGCAAAAAAAATAGAAGGTGAGTATCACCAAAGTATAGAAGCTAACGCGCCAGTTGTGCTAATTTTACATCACCACCCCCAATATGGTGGCAATATGAATAGTAAAATAATACATAATATATACGCATCTTTTATCGGCAACAGCTTTTCTGCATTGAAAATCAACTTCCGTGGTGTGGGAAAGTCCACCGGAACTTTCGATAAAGGTATAGGGGAATTAACTGATGCTGCAGTAGCTATCGATTGGCTCCAAGAACATAATCCTAGCAACGTTCCAATTTGGATAGTTGGCTTTTCTTTCGGAGCATGGGTAGCCATGCAATTAACAATGCGCCGCCCTGAGGTAGTAGGTTTTGTTGCCCTTTCTCCTCCAGCAACAAAGTATGACTTCTCTTTTTTCTCTCCCTGTCCGGTTCCTGGGCTTATAATACAAAGCAGTAATGATACAATCTCAGAAGAAAGCGATGTAACAGAACTAGCAAAAAGGCTGATGAACTCAGTAAAAAGTGACCATATGGAATATCACATTATAGACGATACTAATCATTTCTTAAGAGATAAAGAAGAGGAGGTAGTTCAAATTATAGACGACTATATAAAACTGCGCTTGAATAGTGTAGCTATTTCTTCCAAAAAGACCAAAAAAGAGGTAAAAATAAGAGAGTATGCTTAATCTTTACAAACAAGAAAAATGAGTATAGTAATGTAAACAAAGAGGTTTTGTTATGTTTAGGAAGTTGTTATTTCTTGTTTTTATTGTACCTATGTTACCAGGGTGTTCCCTAAGCAAGTCACATAAGTTAAAAAGTCCATGTATAAGAGGCAATGAAAGTACTTCGTGTAGGCTATACCCCGTTAATGACCATTGGTTAGGTAAGTACAAGGTAGTAGCTCAATAGATTTTAGTTCTATATTGCATCCATTCGCAATTTTACCAGTGATTTATCCTTTAACTGTAAAACACAGTCTGCCTTTTCTGCAAGGAGGTAGTTGTGTGTTACTATAAGCATAGAGCTATTATTTTCCTTTACATACGAATATAACAGCAAAAACACATTTAAAGAATTTGTTGGATCTAAATTCCCCGTTGGTTCATCTGCAAGTAAAAGTCTTGGAGAATTTACAACGCTTCTTGCAATTGCAACTCTTTGCCTTTCTCCTCCAGAAATTTTAGATATCATACTACTTGCTTTGTCTTCCAGACCAAAATTTTCCAACATTGTCTGCGCATTTTTTATTGCCTCAGTTTTGCTTCTTCCCGCAATAAGTTGAGGAAGCATAACATTTTCCAATACCGATAACTCCTGTAACAAATAGTGAAATTGATAAACAAAGCTCAAAAAACTTCTTCTTATATGAGTTTTATGTTTATTGCTGGCTTGTGTACAATTTACTCCATCTATTGTTACTATACCTGAAGTTGGCTTATCTAATAAACCCGCAATTTGCAATATAGTTGTTTTTCCTGATCCTGAATTGCCAGTCAATGCAACTACTTGTCCTTTCGCGACCCTTAGGTTTATATCTTTTATAACAGCAGGAGCTTTTTTGAAGCTCTTACCTACAGAAGTTAGTTCTAGTGCTACGTCACCACCCATGTTGAAAAGGCCTAAAAGGCATCCAGTAATAATTAAACTGAGAAGCTATTACCACACCCACATTGAGACTTAGCAAGAGCATTTTTTATTTGAAACCCAGAACCACTTAGATCTTCAGTATAATCTATAACTGAGTCATTTAAAAATTTCGCCGAACAATTATCAACCATTAATATAGGATTTCCATTTTCGTCGTTAAATACTATATCTTTGCTTCTCCTACTAAAGCTAGAATGACCTCTATAATCCTGTCTTTCTTCATAATCGTCATCATCGTCGTCATCAAATTCATCATCATAATCATCATCGTCATCACTCAAAGATAGACTTTTATTTACTTGATCTATAAGAAAGTTATACTTGAAGCCAGAACATCCACCACCTGAAACTGTAATCCGCAAAACAGAACTTTTGTTCTCTTCCTGCTTTACAAGGGAGTGAATTTTCTTTAACGCATTGTCAGTCAGGTTAATATTGTAATCTGTTGACATAGTCACTACCATTTATTATTTATAATTTATTATAGTGGAAATTTTATATGTCAAACAATAATTTTCTATTAAGTTATGCGTGTTTCCCAAGTAAAACAAGAGGAAGATATTTTAAAGAGCCAGAAGATGAAAACCGTAGCTGTTTTCAGCGTGATAGGGATCGCGTTATTCACTCTAATGCGTTTAGAAAATTGGAATACAAAACACAAGTTTTTATCAATTATGAACATGACTACTATCGCACTCGGCTTACTCATAGCCTTGAAGTTGCACAAATCGCAAGATCTATTGCACGCAGGCTCGGTTTATATGAAGATATTACTGAATGCATAGCGCTTGCACACGACCTTGGTCATCCTCCGTTTGGTCACACAGGAGAGAACGCTCTAAAGAAATCAGTTCAAGATTTGAATCTTAATAGCGAGGAGTATGAATTTGACCATAATGTTCAGGCTATAAGGATTTTAACTTATCTTGAGCAAAAACATGCTGACTTCGATGGTATGAATCTAAGTTGGGAAGTTATTGAAGGCATTGCAAAGCATAATGGTCCCTTGCTTGGTCGGAACGCAGTATTCCACACAAATAATCAACTATTGCTAGAATATAATGAAAAATATGATCTAAAACTTGAAGAATTCTCAAGCATTGAAGCACAAGTTGCCTCAATTGCTGATGATATTGCTTACAGTGTCCATGATCTTGACGATGCACTCAGAGCAAATTTAGCAACTGTAGAAGATTTGTTCGATATTCCTTTAATCGGAGACACGTTTAAAGATGTAAAAAACCAATATTCAAAACTATCTCAGAGCAAACTTATACATGAATCACTGAGTAGAACCATAGGAATTATGATAAGTGATGTTGTTTCTCAGACTAAAAAAAATATTGAAGATTACAAAATAGAAAGCGTAGAGGATGTAAGAAGTTTAAATAAGATACTAGTTACATTTTCACCAGAAGTTGCAAATGCCACAAAAGAAATGAAAAAATTCAACATGGAAAAAATGTATAGAAGCTATAAGCTAAACAGAACGATGAACAAAACAAAACGTATAGTACAGGAGCTCTTTCAATGTTTTTATGAAAATCCAGGATTATTGCCCACAGAGTGGAAGAAGCTTTCTTATGAATTCAAGCGTTCAGTAGTAATATGTGACTACATCTCGGGTATGACAGACAGATTTGCCATACACGAGCATAGAAGAATTTTTGATACCTCCTATGAAATGACTTCTTTCTAATGACCGACGATTATTTTATGTCAATTGCACTAAAACTTGCTGAAAAAAACCTCGGGAGTGTCGCACCAAATCCTGCTGTTGGGTGTGTCATTGCAAAAGATGGTGTGGTAGTTGGTGAGGGCCATACAGGAGTTGGCGGGCGCCCACATGCAGAAGTAGTTGCTCTACAAAGTGCTAAAGATTCGACTCATGGTGCAACTATGTACGTTACTCTTGAGCCATGTTGCCATTTTGGAGTTACAGAACCTTGCACCGCGGAAATCACAAAAGCTGGAATAAAAAGGGTAGTAATTGCAACAATCGACCCTGACACAAGAGTTTTAGGTGGAGGGATCAAAGCTCTAAAGGAAGCAGGAATTGAAGTAAAACAAGGAATTATGCAAGAGGAGGCAGAAAAATTGAATATTGGCTTCTTTACCACTCGAAAATTACACAGACCATTTACAGCTTGCAAAATTTCAACAACTCTTGACGGAAAAATTGCAACATTTACAGGTGATAGCAAATGGATAACAAGCGAAAACACAAGGAATTGGGTACATGAGCTTAGAGCAAAATATGATGCAATTATGATTGGCAGTAATACACTCATTAATGACGATCCACTTTTGACTTGCAGATTACCAAAACTTGAAGATAGGTCACCCATAAGACTAATTATAGATAGCCAGGAAAAACTGAAAGAAGAGCACAATATTGCAAAGACTGCAGACAAAGTAACAACTTGGGTGATCACAAATAAAGAAGTAGGGGGAAAAATAAAAAACATTGACTATCTAGTAGTTAATTCAAACAGTGCAGGTAGAGTCTGCCTAAAAGACACAGCATCAAAACTTGCTTTAGAGGTTGGCATAACAAGGTTGTTAGTTGAAGGTGGAGGAATACTAATCACAGAGCTATTGAAGCATAATTTAATCGACAGGTTGATAATCTGCCGCAGCGGTAAAATTCTAGGCAATGATGCTACTGCTTTTATAGGAGATTTAGGAATCCAATCTATCAACAACTGCTACCGATTAAAAAAAGCAGAAGTAATAGACTTTGATGAAGATATAATCGAGATTTGGGATAGATTACAGTAGCTTTTATATGCTTGAATAAAGGAAAGAGGTAGAAAATCTACCTCTTGTAACAGGTTAAGCTACTTGCTCTTGTAAGCCAAGAAACTGTTTAAGTTGCTTAACATCATTTTCAGGCAATTTGAGTACTGTTGGTACAATTTCGGTCTTCTCAGCTTTTGCTCTCAGTGTAGATGCATCAGCTTTTTCAGCTAGTTGCTCATCAACATACTTCTTGTCAGCTTTTGCTTTCAGCGTGGTTTTTAATGCTTCTTCAGTAACTAAATCTCTAGTTTTTGCTTCAATTTTGCTCTGAATTATCTCCGAATACTTTTTTAGTCGCTTTAGCATTTTTAGCTGATGTCTTAGCTTCACCTATTTCTTCATTCTTGCCCATTTGCTTATACGAACAATAAGCCAGTGTAGCAAAGTACATAGCAACAATAAATAGAGCTGCAATTCCAATAGGATTAACAATTGTGCTAATAAACACTAAAGACTCAGGTAAAGCAACTATATTAGTAGCAATTAGTACCATTGTTATTGCTGCCGCTAAAGATGCAAGTGCAACTGTACCTTCAACGCTCATTTTTATTATGGGTAATGTGTTTCCCACTTCCATATGCTTGTATTCATAATAACCCTCCTTTAATGAGGTTAATAATGAATATGCATATACAATCAAGTTATTTTCTTTAGGTATAATTTTGAGCTTATAGCCCTTCTGATAACAGTCAGGAATAATCAAAGAAACACAAAATCTACGA
>NZ_JACZHU010000051.1:0-7966 GCF_020278605.1 Wolbachia endosymbiont of Mansonella perstans
GTTAGATATTGCTGTTGAAAATGGATATATAAAAATAGTAGAAGCTCTATTAGTTAACAAGGCAAACGTTAACAGTGGTATTTACCCTCCTTTACATACTACCATCATCAAAAATAACAAAGAGATGATAAAGATCCTGATAAAATACAAGGCAGATGTTAATTAAAAAAATAAGGATGATGGATTTACTCCCTTACATCTTGCTGTTGAAGGAGATCATCAGGAGATAGCAAAAATTCTAATTAAGCATAAGGCAAATGTTAATTTAAGAGATAAGAAGGAACGTTCTCCTTTACACCTTGCTGCCAAAAATGGCTATGTAGAGGTAGTAAAAGTTCTGCTATAAAGTGGAGCAAATCCTTTATTAAAAAGACTCGGATGGTAGAAAGCCAAGGGATCTTGCTGAAGACGAAGACATAATACAACTCCTCGAGCAAGCAGAAAAAAACAACTTATAAAAAATGCAATTGTAAAAGGCATAGTTGTGGGTTTTGTAGTTGCAGCAATAGTTGCTACTACACTCACACTTGCTACTACTTTATCTATACCAGCAATGATTGGACTAGTTGCAGGATCTGCACTTATAGCAAGTACTGTTGTTGGTGCTGGCATATACATGATGTCAAAGCCTAAAGCTGAAATGAAAGCAGATGGGAACACAAAGGTTGCACTTAAGAATACGAAAGAAATGTCTCTGTCTAATTTCGTCATTCCATTACTATAGCACTTTCTCTACCTATTCAAGGGAGCAATTATTTCTCATTTTGATAAAAAACTACACCCTGACTAAGCGAAGTCACTTAATTTTTACATATCTATTGTAAAGTAAAGAAGCTAGAACGGGAACGAAAATGTTAGCTGAAGCGTGGACTTTACTGATACTTACACTACTTGAAACTATACTTAACGTAGACAATTTAATCTTTATTTCTCTAGCAATAGATAAAGTACCAACCACGCTGAAAGAAAGGGTAAGCCTTATAGGTCTTGGACTAGCGCTACTGATGCGTTTTGTGACACTGTTTTTTACATCGCATATATTGTCAATGCAAAAACCTATATTTTACGCTATATCGCTTGACATTTCGGTAAAAGATCTACTTATGATAGCAGGAGGATTATTTCTCATCATTAAAAGTTCTATGGAGCTATGGAATAACGTTTTTTTATGCAAACAAACCGAAAAAAAGATAGATATCAAATCGCAATTGTTTTCAGTTGTACTGCAAATCATATTAATAGACTTAATTTTTTCGGTCGATTCTTTATCAACCGCTATAGCATTAACCCATAACATGATAATAATTGCTATGGCATATACGTTTTCCATACTAGCTATGATATTTTTATCAAGTCATACTGCTCAGTTTATTAAGTCTAGCCCTAGCTTAAAAACAATCGCCATTCTATTTATTTTATTTGTTGGTGCACATCTAATACTTGAAGGACTTCACACAGAATTACCAAAAGAATACTTATATTCTTCATTGATATTTGCATTGCTTGTAGAAGCTATAAGCAAAATAAAGAAAACGTAGCAGTTGTAAAGTCCCAGGATGTGATTCTTTCTCATACTTTATCATATCTCTGGAACTGTGCAAGAAGGAAAGTATAGGAAATAGAAGGCTTTTTACGTTTTATAGCCATTCTTAACATCTAGTAAAAAAAATGCTTGTGCTTTGCCTATGCTAAAGTAGAATTAAACTTTGTTAAATAGTTTTTATGCTTGATGGAATGCACGAAGAGTGTGGAATATTTGGTACAAGCTACAATAAAGACGCTGCTTTTGACTCCATACTAGGTCTACATGCTTTGCAGCACAGAGGTCAGGAGTCTTTTGGCATAGTGACAAGTTATAACGGTAAGTTGCACTCTTATCATTTTCAAGGTCAAGTGAGCAGTGTGTTTGATGACGTAGATGCAATAAAAAAATCCTTGCCTGGAGATTATGCAATAGGTCACGTTCGATACTCAACAAGTGGAAGTAAAGTTGGAGCGCAGCCCATGTTCGGCAAAAGTAGTAAGTTCGGGGGTTTTGCTATAGCACATAATGGTAATTTAATTAATATTCTTCCAATACGCGAGCGATTAATTAAACAGGGATGCGTTTTTCAATCGGATATCGATACAGAAGTGATAGTGCGTTTGGTGGAAACAAATACAAAAGATAGCTTTCTAGAGAGTTTTATATGTTCATTAAAGGAGATACAAGGCGCTTATTCTTTTCTTGCAATCAACCAAGAGATGGTTATTGGAACGCGCGATCCAGCAGGAATCAGACCCCTTGTTTTAGGAAAGTTAAACGGCTCTTATGTGCTTGCATCTGAGACTTGTGCTTTTGATATAGTAAACGCAGAATTTATTAGAGAGATAGAACCAGGTGAATTAGTCACTATTGATCGTAATGGCCATCTAACTTCAGCATTTTCTTTTGAGCAGCAAAAATCGAGCTTTTGTATTTTTGAATACGTTTATTTCTCAAGGCCAGATAGCATAATGGAAGGTAGGTCTATATACAATATGAGAAAAGAAATAGGAAAAACGCTTGCAGAGGAGAGTCCACCAAAAAATAATGTGGATATTATTGTACCAATACCTGATTCTGGAATACCTGCAGCCATTGGATATGCAAAGCATTCAGGTTTACCTATGGAACTGGGAATAATTCGTAATCACTATATAGGAAGAACTTTCATACAACCAACTGCTGAAGTACGTAAAGTCAGAATAAAGTTAAAATTCAACGCTAATAAGCACATTTTGCAAGGTAAAAACATAGTTTTAATAGATGACAGTATAGTACGTGGTAGTACACTCAGGAGCATAATAGTTATGCTAAAAGATGCAGGAGTAAGAGAAATTCACTTAAAAATTTCAAGTCCACCAGTGAAATACTCTTGCTTTTATGGGATAGACACGCCAGAGCGGAAGGATTTAATCGCTGCAAATCAATCCATAGAGAAAATAGAGGCAAGTATAGGAGTGAATAGCTTGACCTTTCTAAGTATTGATGGGCTATATCATGCTGTTAAGGAAGAGAAACGTAATAATGTAACACCACAATACTGTGATGCTTGTTTCACTGGTGATTATCCAGTTGGTAAATGTGAATACCAACTACTTGAATGACATCCACTGGTTAGCTTAAACCTCCTTCTCTGAGGAAAAACATCCTTTTATTTTCTCAATTACAGGCGACATAATATATCCATTCACTTTTTCAGCTATTGGCTCAATAACATACGCTGTTGCAAGAACTCCTGCAATTGGTGCTATAGCTCCTATTGCTGCACCTGTTAAAGCTACTGCCCCCATTCCAAGTATTACATCAGGAAAAATAGCAGTTGCAGCTGCAGCAAGACCGACTCCGATCCCAATGCTTACAATCGTTAATGTGCTGAAGCGAATTACAAGATCTCTATACCAATCAAACTCTTCTTTTCTATTATTGTATTCTGTCTTAACATTGCAATAAAATTGAAAGAATAATAATGCTATACAACCAACAGTTAACAATCCTGGAAATATAGAACCAATAATCCCACCTGTAGTTAAAGGTGATAAAGCTGTGGAACTTAATCCCAAACATGTAAGTGCTCCTATTGCAGACCTAACCCTGTTACAGACATTAAATCCTTTACACTTGTTAGAAGCTTTGAATCTTTTTTCATTTGACTCCTTAATAATTTAGCCAATAGCGGCAATATTGCTATTTTTTACTTCAAAATTGCAAATTCAAACTCCTACTACTGTCAGTATAATTAGATTAATAGAATAAGCAAAATAATCTTTTTAGGAATGGTGTTGAAAACAAGAGTAGAAGAAAAGCATCGACTTACAACTATTCCAATCATCAGCAGCTAATATCAAATTTTACAGCTAAACAAGATGCTACTCAACATTATCTACCCAATTCATGAATTATAACTAGCTATAAATATTAAAAATTTTACCAAATAAAAAAAGCAAAAGAAACCCCGTTAGCTAGTATTAATTACCTATCTTTAAATTAGCATTTTTATTATCTTAGACGTTTTAACAAACGCATTTTAGCTTATATTAGGTAAAAACCTTGAAAGCTCATAAAGATACGAGATGGAAATAGTGCAAAAATTAAACAACAGCACACCAAGTACATCGAGTTTTTGTTGTTTAATCTGTAGGGACTGAAGATAAACAATAGCCTCAATACTATGAATAAGGATGATGGCGAAAGTTGTCAAGCAAAATTTTTGAATGATTTTGGAAAAAAGAGCGGGAGAAGGGGTTCGAACCCTCGACCTCAACCTTGGCAAGGTTATGTTCTACCAACTGAACTACTCCCGCAGTTTTTCATTTCTTAAATTATAGGCATATACAACGATTTGTAAACCCCATGCATACTAAAATGTTAGGAGTTGTCTATTATTTGTATACTTAAAACTCACTTTCAATTATTATTAGTCTTTCAATATTCCACAAAATCTTATGAGAATATTTGTACATAAAGATGACCTGCCAGCTAGCTCAATACCAGATAACGTAAGGTTTATAGCTGTTGATACAGAGGCGATGGGGCTACTTCATGTTAGAGACAGATTGTGTCTTGTACAGCTTTCTTTTAACGATGGCAACGCTCACTTGGTTCAATTGAAAAGTGATTATACAGCTCCAAACTTAAGAAAAGTATTGAGGAATAAAAATATAACTAAAATATTTCACTTTGCACGGTTTGATGTCAGCATCATACGCTATTACTTGAAGACTTGGGCACTTCCGTGCTATTGCACAAAAATAGCTTCACGTTTGGTTCGTACTTACACAGACAATCATAGTCTAAAGGAATTATGCCTAGAATTGCTTGATACTAAGTTAAATAAGCATCAGCAATCCTCTGATTGGGGAAGTGAGGATTTAACGAACAAGCAAAAAAGTTACGCTGCATCTGATGTTTTATATCTCCATAAAATAAAGGAAAAGCTAGATTTTATGCTGGAACGTGAAAACAGAAAAGAATTAGCTCAAAAGTGCTTCGAATTTCTTCCTGCTCGTGTTGAATTAGATTTAATGGGGTGGGAAAATGTGGATATCTTTAGTCACCAAATGTAATGAAAGTTGTGCAAAACGCTTTAGACAATCTTTTAAGCTCTACAGTAAGAATTTAGTTGATTAGCTGCTAGTAAGTGCGCTATATTGTACAAATTTAGCTAGATATTTTATGAGTGACAATATTACATTAATAAATGATCAAAATTTTAAATCTGAGGTCACTGATTACAAAGGGTTTGTATTAGTGGATTTTTGGGCAGAGTGGTGTGGACCATGTAAAAGTCTAATGCCGCGTGTTGAACAGTTAGCTAAAGATAAGAAGGGCAAGGTTAAGATCTGCAAGTTCAATATAGATGAAGGAACTGAAGTGCCCAGTAAATATGGAATTCAATCTATACCTACTTTTGTCATATTTCAAAACGGTAAGGAAGTTGCACGCAAAATTGGTGCAATAAGTGACTTGTCAAGTTGGGTTGATAGCGAAATGAGCTAATAGACAAGTTTGTTTTTGTGTGTATTATAAATATTAACAAAGGGGATTGTAGCTCAGTTGGTTAGAGCAGTTCGCTCATAACGAATTGGTCGTAGGTTCGAATCCTACCAATCCCACCGGTTTTAGTGTATGCATGATATTTCCTTACATGTCTAATTGTAAATCTCGGCCAACTTCTTCAGTAATTGTCACTGCCTAGATTAAATTCAAAACAAAAACTTTACAGAGCACAAACAATAGGGTAACTTATATGACTATATTTGGTAGGGCTACAATGAATGATTATCTCTCACTACTAAATTCGGAACAACAATTGGCTGTGACTAACGTAGATGGGCCAGTCTTGATATTGGCCGGTGCTGGAACGGGAAAAACAAGAACAATTACTTCAAGAATAGCACACATAATTCGAAATGGCTACGCTCATTCTGATGAGATATTAGCAGTCACATTCACAAATAAAGCAGCAAATGAAATGATATCAAGGGTACTTGAACTCACGGGTACAAATATACCATGGCTTGGCACTTTCCATGCAATTGCAGCAAAAATTTTACGTCGCCATGCTGAAATTGTAGGCTTAAATTCCAATTTTACAATTATTGGTGTAGATGACCAATTGCAGGTAATAAAAAGCATCGTTAATGAAATAAGTTCCAATAATCTATTAGAGAAAGATAGCACCATTATGAATATAATTCAGAAATGGAAAGAAAAGTGTTTACTGCCATCTGAAGTGGAAGAAACCCAATTATTTAGGCCAGTATATGTAACCGCATTAAAAGTCTATCGCCAATATCAAGAGAGATTAAAATTCCTTAACTCTGTCGATTTTGGCGATGTACTGCTATACAACATACAGCTTTTCAACCAAAATGCTGAAGTTCTGTCCTACTACCAAAACAAATTTAAATATATCATGGTAGATGAGTATCAAGATACAAATACAATACAATATCTTTGGCTGAAATACCTTGCAAAAGAGCACTCAAATATTTGCTGTGTAGGAGACGATGATCAGTCGATATATAGTTGGCGTGGTGCAGAAGTTGAAAACATTTTAAAATTTTCCGACGACTTTAAAGGTACAAGAACCGTCAAACTGGAATGCAATTACAGATCAACATCCCATATACTCGCAACTGCGTCACATGTTATCAACCACAATAAAACCCGCTTAAAAAAAAAATTGTGGACAACAAATGTTAAAGGAGAGAAAGTAAATCTAATAAGACTATGGGATGGGAAAATCGAAGCTAGGTTCATAAGCGAGCAGATATTAAAGCTCAATAAATACAAATTCAGTGACATTGCAGTGCTAGTGAGGGCTACTTTTCAAACTAGAGTTCTAGAAGAATACTTTATAAAATACTCAATCCCTTATAAGATTGTAAGTGGTGTAAAATTCTACGAACGTCAAGAAGTTAGGGACATAACTGCATATTTAAGACTCATTACAAACAATAATGATGACCTAGCTTTCGAAAGAATAGTAAATCGGCCAAAAAGAAGCATAGGGCCGACCACCATGAAAAAGATATATGCGGTTGCTCAAGATAATAGAATTTCTTTTTTTGAAGCGGCAAAAACATTGGTTAATAGTAATCAAGTGACTGAGAAAATCAAACTTTCACTAAATGGTTTTTCAAACAAAATTAAAGCTTGGGAAAAAATGGTAAGCGTAAAGCCACTGAACGAGCTTGTTAAAACTATAGCAAATCAATCAGGATATATTGAAATGCTTGAAAATGAAGAAGTAACAGGTTTAGCACGCATAGAGAATGTTAAAGAACTCATTTCATCTTTGAAAAATTTCGATAGTGCTACAACTTTCCTAGAGCACATAAGTCTAGTGATGGAAGTGGATAATATGAATAGTGATAATACCGTGCATATTATGACTCTTCATGCAGCCAAGGGACTTGAATTTCCATGTGTGTTTCTGCCTGGCTGGGAGGAGGGGCTATTTCCACATCAAAGATCTTTTGAGGATAGTAGTGGCAAAGCTTTGGAAGAAGAGAGAAGGCTTGCATACGTTGGAATAACCAGAGCAAAAGAGAAGCTGATCATTTCATGTGCAGACAGAAGGGAAGTGAATAATCAGTGGCAGCCAATGTATGTCTCGCGATTTATTAAAGAACTACCAAGAGAAAATGTTAAGGTGATTAGAAGTAACGCTGTCTACTGTTGAAATAGGCATATAACAACTGTCTCCAATAGAAACAAAAAAATTACTTGACAACCTTCGCCATCACCCTTACTACGGTAGTAAGGGTATTTCTGATTGAAAACTTGTTTTTGATCTCTAGGCTCAATGACAAAATCCAGTAAAAAACTCAGGGTATTTTTCGGTGGATTGTATCAAATTATAGTGGCTACATGTCCTTTTTACTTTTTCTACATTCAGCCAAATCGCGCTTAAACTAAGCGTCAGCAAATTATTAT
>NZ_JACZHU010000052.1:0-5034 GCF_020278605.1 Wolbachia endosymbiont of Mansonella perstans
CCTCACTTGGTTATGTAAAAAAGAAATTGCAGATATTTTGATGTATATATGACTTCCCTTTTGTACTATCTCGATATTATCAATTGTTCTTACCGGATTTGCAGCTTGACAGTCTTTTGAGCGGAAACTTGAAAGGTTGTGCTTTCCAAGCAGATATTTAGCCGCTTCACGTATGATGTTTACGTCAAGTGGGCTAAACACTTGCCATACATAACCAGCTTCCAAAGCTGCAGGAGCATAACGATTAATTATTCTATATTCATAGTGTTTTTTTTTTGCTGAGAATCGTGCGTGAAACCCATCATCTACAACTTCTACATTAAGCACGACTATAGGAATCGATTTCAAGTGATAATTTATTGCGTTCCTTATTCTGTAAAGTTCGAATTCCCTCTCCATATCAAAATGAGCAACTTGTCCCAAAGCATGAACTCCCGCATCAGTCCTGCCACTGCAGTGCAAAGTGACTTTCTCGCCACTGAAATTAAATATAGCATTTTCTATGGTCTCCTGGATTGAGTCAACAGAGTGTTGCTGTTTCTGCCAGCCAGAGAAACTACTACCATTATATTCTATCGTTATTTTGTATCGCACTGCAAAATCTATCTAATTTTCTATCTTATACCAAATCTCGCTGGTAATAAGATAAATTAATCAAAGAGTACCTTTTACATACAGCTGGAGATTTAGACAAATTTATATGGTGTGTTCTACTTGGATGATACATAACTGGTTCTAAAATCACAATTTTATGCAATTTCAGCAGCAGATTGCTTGAGTCTGTACTATTACATAGTATAAACTATATAATATATGAACTTTAAAAAGCTTAATCTACACTTAGTATCAGATTCAAGTGGTGAAACTGTTATATCAGTTGCAAAATCAGCTCTGAAACATTTTCGTTCTGTAGAAACAATTGAATATGTTTGGTCTCTTGTGAAAAAAAAAGAACAAATTGATAGAATTTTGGAGGAAATCGGTAAGAAAAGTGATGAGCATCACTTTGTTATATGTACTATTACTGATGATGAGCTAAGGAAATATTTAAAAGATAACTGTATAAAATTGGAAATTCCCTATCGAGCAATATTATCACATATCATTAGAGAAATTTCTTCCTATCTTGAAATTGAAAAAGACGAAAAGCTTGACTTGCATACTGAGATAAATAATGAGTATTTTCAGCGCATTGAGGCAATAAACTACACTATTAATCATGATGACGGACAAAATATTCAAGATATTGATAAGGCAGACATAATCTTGGTTGGAGTTTCGCGTACATCAAAGTCTCCCACCAGTATGTATTTAGCTTATCGGGGCTATAGGGTTGCGAATATTCCCTTTATTAATGAGATACCCTTTTATGTTGATTTAACAAAGTTAGAAAACAAGCTGACAATAGGGCTAACAGTAGATGCAAGTAGGCTGGTGGAAATACGCAAAAATAGGCTTGCTTCAATTAACAACGAAGATAATAATGTATACGCTGACCCTAAGAAAGTAGAAAGGGAGATTAAAAAAGCAGAGGAGCTTTTTAAACAAAACAATTGGCTAATTATCGATGTAACACAAAAGTCGATCGAGGAAGTGTCAGCAACGATTATACAATATTTTAATAGAATGTGATAAATTTATTAATTGACTAACTCTTTGTAAGTAACCATAATATAAAGTAATTTGGTTTTCGCTGTAGTTATGAAAGTTAAAGGCTCACTAAAGTCTCATCGCAGCAGAGATAAAAACTGTAAAGTTGTGACAAGGAATGGTAAAATTTACGTTATAAATAAAGTAAAGCCAAGATGTAAAGCCCGCCAGGGTTCTTGAGTATCGCCATAAATTGATTATCCAAGGGAATTATTGGTTGCCTTGAGGCAAACAGTACTAGAATGCTGTGTCAGTCGTATATCCGCGCTTAGTTTGCGATAAAAGGGTTCTAAACTGTAACTAGGGTGCTTAGTTTTTTGTTCACTTTTTCATGTTATACGTTTTTTTAGCTTCTCATATGTAAAAATATGGTGTTTGTATTTAGGAATAAGAAGAGGTTGCTATATTTAAGTACAGCTTTGCTCATTTCTTCTCTTACACTATATTTTAGTATCAGTACGATTACGGGTAAACGTGGCTTATCAGCATTAATGGATTAAAAAAAAGAGATAGAGTATAGTAAACTTTTGCTGAAGAATATATCTTTTGAAAGGGAAAAGTTGAGTAATAAAGTGTTCAGCCTATATGAAAAAAGCTTAAATTTTGGCCTGCTTGATGAACAAGCAAGAAATGCTCTGGGTTATGTGAGCCCTAAGGAGCTAATGGTTGTTCTTGATGTGGAATAGCAACATCTTTAAATGAAAGAAAAAAACGCTATAATCCAAGTGCAGGCATTATAAACGAGATGAAAGTGAAAAATATCTTATTAGCGCTTTTTATACAGGCTATGTTTTGGTCGTCATCATTTGCGGCCGATCCTATTTTGCTCAACTGTATTGAAACCCCAGAGATTTATGATCTTGATGCAAAACCAAAAAGCTTTAACTCTTCAAATAATTTAAGAAGAAAACCTGGTTCTCCAAGTGGCGCAACAGGGGAATTGGTAAGCATAGTGGGTAGAGTTACTGATGTAAACTGTTTGCCAATACAAAACGCTGTAGTTTCTATATGGCACGCGAATTCACACGGCATAAACCATTATGACGAGAATGTGGAGGATAATAAGCTTGATCCAAATTTTGCTGGATCAGGAAGATTTATAGTAAATAACCTTGGCTATTATAACTTTATTACAATAGCACCTGGTAAGATCGGTGATAGGGCTCCACACATCAACTTTTTGGTTCAACATCCAGATTTTCCAGAGTTCACAACACAAATGTTCTTTGCTGACCATAATTGCGATAACTATTCTGATTCTGTTCTTGGGGATCTTATTGATAATGGGCTTGCAAGCCTTCTAATAGCACCATTTAATTATAATGATCGGGCCATTAAGACCTACACATTTAATATTACCTTAAGTGGATATAACAAGTTTTCTAATAAAAGATAAAACCCTTGCATGTCAGGAGAGTTCATAGTAACCTTAAGCGCTATTGTACTTAAAATGTATATGAAAAGCATCTTACTAATCTTTTATGTGCAGCTTACAATTATTTGCAACGGAGATGTCAACAATGAAGATAACAATTTCTAAGGCTTTACCTGATTTTAAAACGCTAGTAGTAGGTTTGTTTGAAAATGATGAATTTATAAGTAACGTTAAGGTTTTACAAGACAAGCAAATTGTAGATAACATCAAAAGATTTAGTGATTTCAATGGAGGTTTTGGTGAATTTTTCTCCATTACTTCATCAGAGAAAAAGAATGTTATAGTTGCCAGGCTTGGCAAGAGAGATGAATGGGATGAAGACAAAGAATTAAATATTGGCGGAAAAATATATTGCGAACTAAGCAGATTAAAAATCAAGCAAGCAGCAATTTTAACCGAAGGCAATGTAGCAAATGTTGCATACGGTGCATTTCTGCGTAGTTTTAAGTTTGATAAGTATAAAACCAAAAAGGATGAAAAAGTTGCAGAAGTAGAAGAGATTACAGTGCTAGTGAAAGATGAGCAATTCAGTAGTGCTAAAAAATCATTTGAACGTTTAAGACAAGAAGGTGAAGGCATATTTCTGGCACGCGCCCTTACCACTGAACCACCTAATGTTTTATATCCAGAATCCTATGCTGATTATATAAAAACCGAGCTTACCAAGCTTAGCCTTGAAATCGAGGTGCTTGGTAAGAAACAGATGGAAGAGAAAAAAATGAGAGCATTGCTTGGGGTAGCACAAGGAAGTAGTAAAGAACCAAAATTGGTAGTGATTAAATGGAATGGAACTTCCAAGGAACAGCAGCCTGTAGCTTTTGTGGGCAAAGGTATAACGTTTGATACTGGTGGAGTGTCACTCAAGCCTTCGCGTGGCATGGAGTCAATGAAATATGACATGGCAGGTTCTGCTACTGTGGTTGGGGTGATGCGTGCTCTAGCTGGGCGAAAAGCGAAAGTAAATGCAATTGGCGTAGTTGCACTTGCAGAAAATGCAGTGGACGGTAATGCCCAAAGACCAAGCGACATAGTGACTTCAATGTCTGGGCAGACAATAGAAGTATTAAACACCGATGCAGAAGGAAGGCTCATACTTGCGGATGCTTTATGGTATACTCAGAACAGATTCTCACCTAAGTTTATGGTTGATCTTGCAACTCTAACTGGCGCTATAGTGGTTGCGCTTGGAAATAATGAATACGCTGGTCTTTTTTCCAATAATGATGAATTAGCAAGTCGTCTTATTGATGTAGGGAATGAGGTAAACGAGAAGTTGTGGCGTTTTCCTATGAATGAGGCTTACGATAAAATTATTGACTCGCCGATTGCTGATGTTCAAAACATCGCTCCTGCAGGCTCTGGTGGAGATAGCATAATGGCTGCACAATTTTTACAACGTTTTGTGAATAACACTTGCTGGGCACATTTAGACATTGCAGGCATGGCTTGGCATGAAAAAGGCACTGATATTTCTCCAAAAGGAGCGGTAGGTTTTGGTATAAGGTTGCTTAATAAATTGGTTGAAAAATACTACGAAACAGGTAATTGAAGCCTTAATGCTAAAATTTAGAAAGCTATAGGTTTGGGGTCTTTTCTGGGTTCTTTGCAATTGGATTTTTTACTTTGGAACCTGGTAGCTTCATTTCTTTCACTTTATCATTAACTTTTTTCTCTACCTCTTTTATGTCACCGTTACCAATTTTCATAATTTCAGGCGAAATTTCTCCAAAAGCTCCTCAATGCTTTCTTATCAGTTTAGTGAGTACTAAGACCTTTTTCTACGAGCCTTTTCATATCCTCTTTTGAAAAATCTTTAATCTCTTCCTCTTCCACTAATTTTTCTATAGCAGACCGTTGCTCTTTATTTTGGAGCACTTCTATTACCTTTGCCTTAATTGATGATACAAATAAGCACATTCCGAGCAAATTTAATTAATTTACTTTGAAAT
>NZ_JACZHU010000052.1:5044-7837 GCF_020278605.1 Wolbachia endosymbiont of Mansonella perstans
ACTTCTGGCACATAAAACAAGTTAAGGTAATTCCTGATATAATTTATAAAAATTTTTATCTCTGTTTTGAATCTGAATTACAGGTAATTTATCAATTATATTGTTCGCAAAACTTTTCACTGCTTTCCCTAGAGGCTCAGCACCTTCTTTTATCTCACCTCTATGTTGATATATAACATAACCAATAGCAGCTATAGCCACTAGTGCTACAAGCCCAGCTAATGCTAACGTACCACCCATTAATGCACGAGCCATTTCTCCTATTGCTAATGTACCCGCTAGTTCACCTGTTAGTGTCGTAATAGCTGCTCCACCTATAACTCCTTAAGTTGACAACTGGTTATCTAAAGCTTTGAACTTTTCCATCATTACCCGATCTTTACCAATTTGCTCAACTAGTTCTTTGAGTGTCTCTTCTTCTGATAATTTTTTTGATATAGCATCTAAAAAATCTCTACCCTTGTCGCAATTTAATAATTCAATTACTTTTTCTGAATCAGCCAAATCTACATCTGTTATATTTGCATTTTTTAAAAAACTTTCTGCTGCTTCTTTCAAGCTGTCATTTCCTTGAATAAGTTCAACTAAGCCTTGAGCAAGTATTCACTGCCTGCGTTTGTTTCACCACCTTGTACCATATTCAATTCCTATCAGTTATAAGTATGCATAATTATATATACTAATTATTAATTACATCTTCATTAATATGAAGTAGTTAATATAATTACCCCTTTTCAAACACGGAATTTGTACTACAATCTAAATTATATGAAAATAAGGTGCTCTATGGGTGAAAAAAAATTAAAAGCTGCTGTGGTTTTATCAGGATGTGGTCACCTCGACGGTGTAGAGGTGAGAGAAGCTGTTTTAAGCTTGCTCGTGCTTGATCAGCAGGAAGTGGAAGTTAAGTGCTTTGCACCTGATATCAATATCAAACAGGTTATTAACCATAAAACAAAAGAGGCAGTAAAAGAGAAGAGGAATGTACTTGTAGAAGCAGCAAGAATTGCAAGAGGTGAAATATATAACCTAAAGGAAGCCAAAGCTAAAGATTTTGACATGCTAGTTGTACCCGGCGGGTATGGAGTTGTGAAAAATTTATCTGACCTAGCTGAAGGTAAAGACGTGGCAACAGTAATACCTGAATTTGAAAGATTAGTTTCAGAATTTTTTGTTGCAAAAAAGCCAATAGGGGCGATATGTATATCTCCAGCGGTGGTTGTTTTTATTTTAAGCAGTAAAATAGGCAAAAGAGGAAATAAAATTAAGGTGACTATAGGGGATGACAGAGAAAAGTTGATAGAAAAGCTTGGTGGCGAGCATATAAAGTGCGATACAGAGTTGTCAATAGAAGACGAAGAACATAATGTATTTTCCTGTTCTGCTTATATGCGTAGCGAGGAAAGTACGTACTCTGTATATCAAGGTATAAAACATATGATTGACAGCATGGTAAAAAAGATCAACAGAGGAAATTAATACCAAGTTCTAATGATAATGGCAAATTAAAGATACCGTTTTACCAGTCAACAAGAGTGTCATTCCGGCACCCCTCCTCCTGTCATCCAAGTAGCTCCGTTTTCTTTCACCCCAGTACTTCTTCTCTTGTCATTCCAGTACGTGACACTGAGATCAAGATACTACTTTAGTAGTAATGTTAAGAAATTTACTAAGTAAAAAAAAGGCAAAAAAAACTGTTAGCTAGTTTTCACTATCTATCTTTTTAAATTGGCGTTTTTACTGTCTTAAACGCTTTAACAAGCGTATTTTAGCTTATATTAGGTAAAAACCTAAAAGGTTTATAAAGACGTGAGGTGCACATAGTGCAAAAAATTAAACATAAGAAGCCAAGTACATTGAGTTTTTTATCGTTTAATCTGTACGGACTAAAGATAAATAATAGCTTCAATATTATGGTAAGAAAGCTGGAGGAATTTGTCAAGTAGTTTTTTCGTTTCTATGGGTAGCTTCTTTCCACTGTTGTCTACCTGCTTTCTGTGTAGTGGAATTGATATAATTAACTGCCAAAGTTATATTGACACTAATCATGTACTACTAAATAATTAGCTAATTTGGAGCTTATTTAGTATGCTGCGTATTATTGCAGGAAAATATCGTGGAAGAAAGATAGCCACAGGTAAGCATTTGGCCGCACGGCCTACCATGGGTGTTGTCCGGGAAGCAATGTTCAACATACTTTTTTCAAAAAAGCCTATTCATAACTCAAACGTGCTTGATTTATTCTGTGGAAGTGGCTCTTTTTCATTTGAAGCACTTTCCCGCGGTGCTAAACATGCATTTATGGTAGATTCAGATTACTACAATTTGCAATTGCCTAAGAAAACGGCAGAAAATCTTGGAACTACGGACGATATTACACTAATTTGCTGCAGTGCTGACAAATTGCCAAAACCCATTTCACGATGCAACATAGTTTTTATAGATCCACCTTACAATAGTAATCTAGTCCATTCAACTTTAGAAGGGTTAGCTCACTCAGGCTGGCTGAGTGATGATGCATTGATAATTCTAGAGATTAGGAAAAACAAAGATTTTCAGTGCAATAAAAATTTTAATATAGTCTTGGAGCGCACTTACGGCATAGCAAGAATAATTTTTCTTTCCCTATCAACTTAAGCTTGCATACACCTTTCATTTATGAATTTCAATTCTATTTGTGTCAAACTTTTGGAAACATCACTCTTAGAGTAATTTTCTGGATAAAATCCTCCATTAAGTTTATAGCCCTTCTGATAACAGTCAGGAATAATCAAAGAAACACAAAATCTACGA
>NZ_JACZHU010000053.1:0-7707 GCF_020278605.1 Wolbachia endosymbiont of Mansonella perstans
AATACCGACTAGGGTTTCTTTTGCCTTTTTTCTACTTGGTAAAATTTTTAATGTTTAGATTAGTGCGATTTAAGAGCAACAGCATTACAAAAAACACCAATACTTAAAATCCAGGTTATTCTAATGACTGCGCCAAATCCTCTATGCTATGATATTTGTGAGTATCTGATATAATACTCAATTGGTTAATATAAATAGATAGGTGATTTCATCTATAAAAATATTTTTCACCTCGTTTATTCTTGGATTTATTCTCTCTCCTCATTTTATAAAACTTCTAAAAAAAGTATGCAAAAATGGACAGCCAATCAGGTTATGTGGACCAGAAAGCCATTTAATGACAAAAAAAAATACCCCTACCATGGGTGGGATAGTAATACTGATTTCTTCTTTACTACCAATTCTACTTTGGACTCAATTAACGCCAGAGATTCTATTGTTGGTGTTTATAACCCTGTTTTTTGCTCTGATTGGATTTATTGACGATTATCTAAAATTAAAAGCAAATAACCATCAAGGTTTAAGCGCAAAAACTAAAACACTTATCCAATTTGTTGTTACTCTGATTGGTATGTCCATATTTAAGCTGTATTTTGCTGAAGACGTTGCAAAGACGTTTCTAGTTAAAGGAATAACGATCGACTTTGGTTACCTATATGTTCCGTTTGCTGCATTTGTGATTGTCGGCTCTTCTAACGCTGTAAATATTACAGATGGTCTAGACGGCCTTGCTGCAACTCAAGTTATCACTTCTTTTGCTTCTTTAGGACTAGTTGCATATATAACTCAAGCAAACGTGAACATTACTTTATTCTGTATTGCATTTGTAGGAGCAATTTTAAGTTTCTTGTGGTTTAACATGCACCCGGCAAAGATATTTATGGGTGATGTTGGCAGTTTATCAATCGGTGCAGTTTTGGGACTAATCAGCGTTCTCATTAAAAGGGAAGTGCTTTTTGCTGTTATTGGAATAATTTTTGTAATAGAAACACTATCTGTAATTATCCAGGTATCATATTTTAAATATACAAAGTTTAAGTATGGGAAGGGAAGGAGGATTTTTCTTATGGTGCCAATACACCACCATTTTGAAAAGAAAGGATGGTCAGAAAATGAAATAGTTATGAAATTTTGGATAATTGCCATCACCTGTTCAATTTTTACTGTAGCTTTCTTGTTATAAAAACCTATGTCATACCCAGATTTCACATTAGAAAACAAATTATCAGGAGTGATAGCAGGAGTAGACGAAGTTGGAAGGGGTTCGCTAGCTGGTCCTGTAATGTCTGCAGCAGTAGTACTTACCAATAGGAATATAATCATTGAAGGAATTAATGATTCAAAAAAGTTGACTGCTAAAAACAGGCAAGTTCTATATGAAAGGATAACGTCTGTTGCAAAATTTGGTATAGGAACGGCAAGTGTTGAAGAAATAAATTCATACAACATTTTACAAGCAACGAAACTTTCAATGCAACGTGCATTGACAAACTTAGGTCTAGAATTAGATTATGTTCTGGTTGATGGTAATCAACCACCTAAAATAAAATGGCAGGTGAGGTCCATAGTAAACGGTGATAGTTTGAGTATATCAATTGCAGCCGCTTCAATTATTGCAAAAGTGACAAGAGATAAGCTGATGCAAGAGTTGCATGATCAACATCCAGAATATAATTGGTATAAAAATAAAGGATATGGGACAAAAGAGCATATAGACTCTATAAACTTCCATGGTATTACAGAACATCATAGAAGAAACTTCGCACCTATCTCACACTTTGTTGAACGAACACCTTGAGCTTAGCCAGGCAGAAATGACATCCATTCAATGCAAAACAGATGTGACAAGCCTATAGCTCACTTACATATTTTTTGATCTCAGCTGCGATCTTATCAGATTGACTTTCATCCGAATTTAGATCAGCTGCAAAATGTGTAACATACTTTCCTCCAGGGCCAATAAGATATATTATTGAAGAATGGTTAATTTTCTCTTCCCTACCAACTTTACTGGCATATACTTTATAATTTGCAATTATTTCGTCTATTTTCTCTCTCTCACCGGTCAGCATTTGTATCCTATGATCAAATTGCTGGTGAAATTCTTTAAGTTTTTCCGTGCTATCGTGTTCAGGGTCAACTGTTATAAAAAACGTTTGTAGCTTGTTATGAGTCTTCTCATCTAGCTTTGCAAGTGTTTCTGAGATTATTCCAAGATTCATAGGGCAAATCTTCTTACATGAAGAAAATCCGAAGAAAATCATCATATATTTATCTTTAAAATCAATACTACGTATGATCTGTCCATCTTGATTAATTAAAGAAAAATCTCCTCCTATCTTGACTTCTGCGTTGTGAACCATCGCTGGAGCAAATATGCCTTTTTTATTGAAATAACAATAACCAAGAAAAATGGCTGCTAATGTTATTACTATACTAGACAATAACCTTACAAACTTTAGCATTTAGAGAGCACATAGTAAAATTAAATTGTATCTTCATTTGTTTGCCCATTCAATAAATTTCTTCCAAAGTGGATTGTTAATTTTATCCAACAGCTTTCTATGTTCATTAACTTCTTCATTACTTGGTGAATGTTCCCTACGAGCTAAGTTACGTACTTTGTGCTGAATGGCTGTGGAGTTGTTATCCTGCTCACATTGATTATCAAACAAGAAAGTTTGTAACCCTCCTGTGAGTTCAACATATACTTTTGCAAGTAACTGAGCGTCAATTAGTGCTCCGTGTAATTCCCTATCCTCCAGCGATATATCAAAACGCTTACATAATGCACTTAAAGATGCAGGTGACCCTGCAAATTTTTTTCTCGTAAGTGGCAATGTATCCAGCACTCTGTCTGAAGAGATTAATCCAGCACCCAATTTACCCAACTCCATATTAAGGAACTTAATATCAAATTCAGCGTTATGAATTATCAAAATATCGCTAGATATAAAGTCAAGAAATTCTAATGCAATATCTGAAAATAATGGTTTATCTTCTAAAAATTCTTCACTAATGCCGTGAATCTTAAATGAGTGGTAAGGTATACCTCTTTCTGGATTGATATACCGATGAAATACTTTACCTGTCGGGACGCGGTTAATTAGTTCCACACATCCTATTTCAATAATCCGGTGACCAGATTCGATATCCAGACCAGTAGTTTCAGTATCAAGTACTATTTCGCGTAATTTATTTTCCATGTTAAATAGAATTATTCATACTTTACGTTCGTTTTACCATCATCTGCCTTTTTATAGTTTATGGAAGTAAGTAACCAGCTTGGATTTGATGAAGTAATATTTTTCTTGAATTGCCAAACATCCTCAACTTTATTGATAATGGATGTGCTACCTGATATAACATCTCCCTTGTCATCCTTAACAAAGTTAATCTGCTCTGAAAGGAAATATACTGTAATAAACACTACATTTTTTACTAGTTTTATTTCTAAAACCTTTTGTAAAACAATAGAAACAATTATAGATTCTTGTATCTCTTTACGGTGCCTGATCTTTTCTACAAAATTGTTGTATAAGTCTTTATCCAAAAGAGGTTTTAACTGGGACAGATTTCCTTGATTGAAATACTTTATTATTAATTCGAAAGCTATGCCTGAACCTTCCATAAAATGGGAAACAGAGAAATCTTTATTTTTTTGTAATATTTGCTCATAAGTAGCTTTTATTGAATTTTTGTCGTTGCTACTGATGTAATCTTCAATGTTTTCTACTACATCTTCTCTACTTTGGCTTATATCAAGTGCACTAGTCAGTTTTTTTAGGTTGAGGTTTGTTGATTTCCCTAAAGAATTGTACAACCGTAAAAAAACGAATGCCGCTAATAAAGCATATATTACGAGCTCTATCATAGTAACTCAACTCCCTAGCATATAAAGTACCTGAACATTATTAGTTATTAATAAAAATGGCTTATCCTATACCAATCGCAATTTAGGTTTGCTATTAATCTATAAATGGTTATATTGTACAAAAAAGTGTTAAATACTTCAACTTAATTGTAAGGAGACTAAAAAATGTCACAACACAAAATGAAAATTCATGGCCAATACATTAAAGATCTATCGTTTGAAAATCCGAATTCACCATTTCTCTCTGCAAAAGAAGCCCCAGGTATTAATGTAATGGTTAATATCAATTCAGTGAGATTGGAAGGAGCTGAAGGTGAGGAAGGAAGGAATGAAGGAAAATCTTTTCATGAAATTACTTTGCATATAGAAGCCAAAGCAACAGTAAAAGATGAGAACATAAAAGATGGTATTGCTTTCATTTGTGAAACGAAATATTGTGGTGTTTTTTCAATAGGAAACTTTGCAGAGTTAAGTGTAGAAGAGATAAGGCAAGCTTTATTTATTGGTGGGCCTACTTTTCTCTTCCCTTTTGCGAGAGAAATAATTGCAAGAGTTACAAGTAGTGGTGGATTTCCTCCACTTATGCTAGACCCTATAGATTTTGAAGCTATGTATAAGCAGCAGAGTCAACAACAAAAAAATACTGTGAGCAATAAGAACTTCAACTGATACGACACTACTTCGCTATTATGGTGCATGAGATGATTTTGTTGCATAGCAAATTAAGAGGCTCCAACGCTTTTAATAGTTAAGCCTTTTTGAAGATATCCCTTTTGTATTACAGCTAAGTTTATAAAATAATTGACAATGTTAATTTTCTAACCTATAAGTAGATTTTTGAGATAACTACTAGAGGAGGTATAAAGTTTGATTGAAGTATCAGTTCATTATGGTGATGTAGATAGGGCTTTTCCAGTATTGAAAAAAACAATTCAAAAAGAAGGAAGAGGGGTAAAAATGAAAAAGCAATACCATGAAAAGAAATCAGAAAAGAGAGCTAAAAAGAAAGCTGAAGCTAAAAAAAAGAGGCGTCAACAAGAGAGTAGAAGACAGCGTTATGGTTGGTAGTTTTTAATAGTTTATCATTGGTTGTTTTATGAATATTCACGAATATCAAGCGAAAGAGATTTTGCGCAAATTTAATGTTCCAGTTCCAAAGGGTTTTGTTACTACATCTGCAGAAGAAGTAGAGACTCAAATGGATCAGTTAAAGTCTGACGTGCTTGTGGTTAAAGCTCAAATTCACGCAGGTGGCAGAGGCAAAGCTGGTGGTGTAAGACTGGCAAAGTCGGCTGAAGAAGCTAAGCAGTTTGTAAAGTCTATGCTTGGCATGACTTTAATTACTCACCAAACAGGCCCAAAAGGGCAGCAAGTAAAGAGAGTATACATTGAGGAAGGCTCAAGCATTAAGAAAGAGTATTATTTAAGCCTAGTAGTTGATCCCAAGCTCAGTAGACCAACATTTATATTTTCCTCAGAAGGTGGAATGGATATTGAAAGAGTTGCAAAAAATTCTCCTACAAAAATTGTAAAATTTGATATTGATTATACTGCTGGTTTTACAAGTTTTGATAGCAGCAAATTAAGCAATGGTTTTAATCTGAGTTCAGAACAAATAAAAAAAATAACAAACATTGCAAAAAACATATATGATGCATTTATTGCAACTGATGCAAGCCAAATAGAGATTAATCCACTAGTCGAAACAAATTCTGGGGATTTTATTGCGCTTGATGCTAAAATCAATTTCGATGATAACGCTTTATACCGTCATTCGGAGATTGTGGAACTTCGTGATTATGATGAAGAAGTAAAAGAAGAAATAGAAGCTTCAAAACGTGGGTTCAGTTATATTAAAATGGATGGCAGCATTGGTTGCATGGTAAACGGTGCAGGTCTTGCTATGGCAACAATGGATATAATAAAATACTACGGAGCAGAACCTGCCAACTTTTTGGATGTTGGCGGTGGAGCAAGTAAAGAGACTGTCACCGAAGCGTTTAAAATTATATTGTCTGACAGTAACGTAAAAGGGATTTTAGTCAACATATTTGGTGGTATAATGCGCTGCGACATCATTGCAAGTGGCATCGTTGAGGCTGCAAAAGAAATGAGTATAAAAGTTCCTTTAGTGGTTAGGTTATCAGGTACTAATTTTGAAGAAGGAAAAAGAATCTTAGAAGAGTCAGGATTAAATATTATTGCTGCAGATGAACTTGATGAAGCTGCACAGAAAATATTAAAAGAGGTAAAATAAATCATGTCCATTTTAGTAAGCAAAGACACAAGATTAATATGCCAGGGTTTTACCGGCACACAGGGTACATTCCACTCAGAGCAAGCAATTAGCTACGGAACAAAAATGGTTGGTGGTGTAACTCCTGGCAAGGGTGGAAGCTCTCACCTTAATTTACCGGTCTTTAATACTGTAGTAGAAGCCAAAGAAAAAACTGATGCAAATGCCACAGTGATATATGTGCCTGCTAAGTTTGCTGCTGATGCAATATTAGAAGCAATAGACGCGAAAATAGAGCTGATAGTTTGTATTACAGAAGGCATTCCCATACTTAACATGGTAAAAGTCAAGCATGCGCTTATTAGTTCAAAAAGTCGATTGATTGGTCCCAACTGTCCGGGGGTTATTACACCTGAAGAATGTAAAATAGGAATTATGCCAGGACATATTCACAAGCGTGGACATATAGGGATCATGTCTCGTTCCGGAACTTTAACTTATGAAGCAGTAGCGCAAACAACTGCTGTTGGCCTTGGTCAGTCAACGTGTATAGGAATTGGAGGGGATCCTGTTCATGGTATGACGTTTGTTGATTGTATGGAACTGTTTTTAAAAGATGAAGATACCTATGGTATTGTAGTCATTGGTGAAATAGGCGGAAACGAAGAAGAGGATGTATCACATTTTGTGAAGACAGAAAAAACTAAAAAGCCAATTGTTGGATTTGTAGCTGGTCAAACAGCACCTCCAGGAAGACGCATGGGACACGCTGGAGCGATTATTTCTTCTAGTGGAGGGAGTGCTGATGCAAAGCTGGAGGTTATGAGGAGTGCTGGTATTGTAATTGCAGAAACTCCTGCAGCAATTGGTAAAAAAGTTTTGAAAGTAATGAATCAAGTTTAGAATATTGCTATAGAAACCCTACATTACCAGTTATAAATACATCGTCTGCCCATTCAACTAGTAAATTTCCCCCCGGCGAATTTACAGAAGTTTGTTTAGCAGTCAAATATTTACGAAGTACGGACGCAACAAATGCTGCGCAAGCTGCGCTACCACATGAAGCAGTGATACCTGTACCCCTTTCCCAAACTCTTAAGTTTATTTCTCCACACTTTTCAATTTTTGCAATGCTAACATTCACTTTCTTGGGAAATAATACGTGGTTTTCCAATCTTGGTCCTAAGTTTTGCAACGGTATCTCACCTATGTTATCAACAAAAAAAACTATGTGAGGATTGCCAATATTTACTGCAACTGGATCCCTTAGCATTTCAACCTCTATAGGTAAGCAAAGAGTGTTACATTCAATGAACAAAGGAATTTCATGCCATTTAAATAGTGGTTTACCCATATTGACCTTTATGGACCTACCACCCATCTTGAAGCACTCTAAAATGCGCTCGTTTATTAACTCGATAGTTGCATACTCAGTGCTTTTTTCTGACATTATCAAATATCCAACGCAACGTGCTGCGTTTCCGCACATTTCAACTTCGCTGCCGTCAGCATTATAAATGTGCATAAAGCAATCAGCCGCTTTAGAGTTAGTTATAACTATTACTTGATCGCAGTTGTTTTGGTTAGCAATCTTCCT
>NZ_JACZHU010000054.1:0-7665 GCF_020278605.1 Wolbachia endosymbiont of Mansonella perstans
CATCATCGTGAATAAAAAAGCAAATGGATTATATGTGCCTTTATCAGCGTTTTCTTCATTAATTCCTTTAGACAGGAATTCAATATCTCTATTGTTTGGGGACGTGGTATGCTCGATTTTCATCATTAACTCCTCTATTTAAAACGCTCAAATTGACCAAACATATGAAACCCCAAGCGCTCGTAGATTCGATATCCTGAATCACTTGACGCAGAAAGAGTCGCATGTCTTACACCGATTTTTCTAGCAATATCCATAAGATGAGTGATCATTTGGGTGCCATACCCAAACCCCCTTTTATTTTCTTTTGGTTATCAAGCTAAAAATGCCAGCTGTGTCACTGTGGATAAAAAGAATAGCAATTACAGCGGGAATATTATCTTCATATCCGACGAACAATTTTTCTTGCTGATTTAGGAGTGGTTCTGCAAGTTTTTCATAAAAGCTACGTGCCGTTGCATCATATGTTTCAAGAACTTTGATAAAATGTTCAAGTTGATCTTGGTTCAATACTTGCTCTATTCTGACGATTTGGTTGTTGCTGCTTTCAAAATTAGTTAGATCATACAACATAGCACGCTCTTCAATTTTGGTAGCAATTTTCTGCTTAATGCTTTTGACTTAGTTGATGGGCTAATCCACCACGCAAAAGGCTGACCTTTAAATTCGTTTACAACACTTTAAACCTTTTCTGCATGGCAGTTGCCACAAACGATATTAAACATTGAAGATCCAAGTCCATGGTTAATTATCGTAAGAGTATGGTCTGTTTTTGTACTAAAACCTACAGCTTCAGTCACTCACTTGAAGTGACAAAGGCATTTTGCTTAATTTTCTCTAGCATATTTTTCTATATGCTTATGAAGCTATACTAGTATTTGAATTTGTCATAAGTTTCACCGAAGCCTGTTACTATAGCTGGTATACAACGTTTTCCTGAGTTTTTCAATAAAGAAAGTGATTTACATAAAGTCGTCTAAGTTAGACAGTGACGAAGGAAAAGTAGTTGTAGTAGATCTAATACCGCGCACTAATTTCTCTCTTTACCTTATACAAATTAATCAGGTGAAGTGAATAGAGTATCCATACTACTAAAAAAAATGTGGCACAAAATATAAACATTGCAATTAATGGCAGCAGTAGAGAACTTTCTATCGCTATTCCACCTTTTCTGAGAATACTTGCTGGCTGGTGGAGAGTAGCCCACAAGTTCACGGAAAATTTTATTATGGGGATATTTACGGCACTAAAGATGGCAAATACCGCTGCTGATTTTTTAGCTCTTTCTTCATTATCGAAAGCGCTCCACAGCGAGAGGTATCCAACGTATAGGAAAAATAAGATCAACGTTGAAGTGAGCCTTGCATCCCATACCCACCAAGTACCCCAGGTTCCTTTTCCCCAAATGCTACCTGTGATTAAGCATATTGCAGAAAAGACTGTTCCCGCAGGAGCGGCCGCGTGAGCCAGAACGCTAGCAATACTGTTATTCCACACTAAGGAGATAAAACTGAGCGCTGCAATTAACTCATATATTCCGAGAGAAAACCATGCAGAAGGCACGTGAAAATACATAATTCGTACAATTTCTCCTTGTTTATGATCTTCTGGAGAGAAGAATAAAGCTAGAAATACTCCAACTAAAAAACATGCAAAACACGCAGCCCCAAGCCAAGGCAAGGCTTTTTTAGAAAAATAAGAGAGATGTGTAGGTTTTAGTAAAAACATTCGTTTCAACGATAACTGTGTTAAGAATTTACCAGTTAGTTTAAGCTTTATCAACAGGATAGTACTTATGTTTACATAGACCAGCAAATTAGCGCAATTTCATCACAACTGCATGAACATTGCAATTTGATCCTGCCGTTACCCAATAGAAATGAGAAAAAACTACTTGCAAATTCCATCGTCACACTCTGGGATTGTACATCTTATAGGTTTAGCAAATTTGTTATGTATTTTGTTTGATTTTCCATAAGATGGTACAAGCCTCCACCTTCTAGGTGGAGAAACTTTAGTTTGTTAATGTCATAACTGTGTTTTGTAAAGTACAGTTATGACTAGGTACGATAAGGGAAAACACACAGTATTTTATCATAGGTACCACATAGTCTGGATTACAAAATATCGCTACAAAATATTAACTAGGGCTATGAAGGAGAGAATACAAATAATCATAGCAGAAGTACCTGAAGAAATGGGAATAAAGGTAGAAAATGGAGTAATATCATCCGACTATTTGCATTTACTTGTAGTAATACCCCCTCATATAGCTGTAAGTGATTTTGTCCAAAGACTAAAGTTAGGTCTTCATGCAAAGTTCAACAAGAATTTCCAGAGCTAAGGAAAATATACTGGAGAAGGTGTTTTTGGGGAAAGAAGATACTTTAGTGCTACCAGTGACAGGTGAAGTTATTAATGAGCACATCAATAAACATACAGATGCACGTCAGCCTCATCTAGTACAAGACTGGAGAGCCTTAGTCTCTTACCGCGCTCCCAGCACAAATTACAATCTTTCGGCTTCAGCCGATAGCGGGTAAGTTTCCGATAGCGAAAATTAGTATAATCTTTATATTAAAAAAACTTATCAAATGGGAAAAAAGG
Organism: Wolbachia endosymbiont of Mansonella perstans; assembly: GCF_020278605.1. Taxonomy (NCBI): domain Bacteria; kingdom Pseudomonadati; phylum Pseudomonadota; class Alphaproteobacteria; order Rickettsiales; family Anaplasmataceae; genus Wolbachia; species Wolbachia endosymbiont of Mansonella perstans. The sequence continues at coordinate 2,608 of NZ_JACZHU010000054.1, forward strand.
CAAAAGAAACCCTGTTAGCTAATTATTCACTATCTATCTTTAAAATTGGCGTTTTTTATTGTCTTAAACGCTTTAATAAGCGCATTTTAGCTTATATTAGGTAAAACCCTTGAAAGTTTATAAAGACATGAGACACACATAGTGCAAAAAATTAAACATAAGAGACCAAGTACGTTGAGTTTTTTGTCGTTTAACCTGGACAGACTGAAGATAAACAATAGCTTCAGCGCTATGATAATGGTTTTGGTGAAACTTGTCAAGTAAATTTTGCATTTAATCCGTTTCTATTCTACTTGGATGACACCATATAAATCACTAGAGTTAATAAATAGGAAAATCATTACAAATCTTTTCAACTTTACTTTTCACTGTTTTTTCAACATTTAAGCTATTTTTGCTGATTAGTCCTTGAATTATCTCGTTTATTAAGTCTGCTATTTCTTTAAAAGTTTCTATCCCAAGTCCACGTGTTGTTTCAGCAGCAGTGCCAAAACGCAGCCCTGAAGTGATGGTTGGCTTCTCTGTGTCAAATGGTACAGAGTTTTTATTGCAGGTAATACCAGCCCTTTCAAGGCTATCTACAACATCTTTCCCGGTCAATTTCTGTGGTCTTAAGTCAACTAGCACTATATGAGAGTCAGTGCCACCGGTTATAATGCTCAGTCCATGCTCTTGCAGCGCTTGAGCTAGCACTTTTGCATTCTCCACGACTTTTCTGCTATAAATCTTAAACTCTGGTGCTAATGCTTCTTTAAATGCAACGGCTTTTGCAGCTATTATATGCATAAGCGGCCCACCTTGTAGCCCTGGGAAAACTGCTGATTGAATTTTTTTATGTAACGTTTCACCATTCGTCATTATTACTCCACCTCTAGGGCCACGCAGAGTTTTGTGAGTCGTAGAAGTCATAACATGCGCATGTTCAGCAGGTGACGGATATTCGCCCGATGCAATAAGCCCCGCATAGTGAGCAATATCAGCAAGCAAATACGCACCAACTTTGTCCGCAATTTCGCGAAAACGCTTGAAGTTTATCTTTCTTGAATAAGCAGAAGCACCAGCTATGATCAGTTTTGGCTTATGCTCAAGTGCCAGCTTTTCTATCTCGTCCATATCGAGCAGATAAGTGTCTTTGCTGACTGTATACTGAATCGACTTAAACCATTTACCAGAAAGGCTTGGTGCCGCACCATGAGTTAGATGTCCACCGCAACTCAGCGATAATCCAAGTATCGTATCGCCCGGAGTAAGCAATGAAGCAAACACTGCTTGATTTGCCTGAGAACCAGAATGAGGTTGAACGTTCGCAAATTTAACACCAAACAGTTTACAGAGCCTCTCTATAGCTAGACTTTCGACCTCGTCCACATATTCACAACCACAGTAATACCTTTTTCCTGGATAACCTTCCGCATATTTATTAGTCAGAAAAGAACCTTGTGCCTCCATCACTGCTTTACTTACAAAATTTTCTGATGCAATCAATTGCAGTTGCAACCTTTGACGCCGCAATTCCTTCTCTATAGATTGATAAATTTCATCATCAAAAGACTTTAAGCCATTTTTAAGACTGCAGATTTTTTTCAAAACACTTGTCATAGATCAAACTTCGTTTAACCCAATGATATTAAAATGCATGTTCGTTACAAGCAACTTTAAGATTGTTTCTTTAACCACACAAGACCAAAAGCAGCCAAGAGTAGACATATAGGAATAATCAATATTGCTTTTACCAGCAATCCAGCACCATACATGGGATTTCCTTGTATTATCATTCCATCCCAATACAAATCTACTATTTTTGCGATTCCAATGTGAAAAAAATAGCCAAAGACCATAACTATCATATTTGATACTGCCGTGGTCAAGCCCACCAAGTTATTGCTTACATAACCTATTGCTTTGTAAATGGTAACTACCTGATATCCAGATGCAAAGCCAATAACAAGAAGCGCAGGTAGCACAACATATAGGCCACCAGCTCGTGCAAAAAGCAAAAGAAAGCTAGCGATCATTGCAAAAGAACACGCAATAATTACTTCATAATGCCTATTTGGAAATTTTTCCAACAGGTAAGCCAAAAAGAATGCTCCGGCTCCCATACCTATAAACATGAGAGAAGAAAGCGAAGATGCTAGATCTCCAGTCATTTGATATGTCTCACACAAGAATGCTTTTGCCCAGCCATCAGCAAAACCTTCTAGTGGACCAACCATTAAACCACCAAAAAAGCTGATCAGAATAATATGTTTGTTGAATAGCACAGTTTTCAAATCTTGAAGTACATTGTCACTTGTACTCTCTTGTGCATTACTGCTTGGCGTTACAAAGAATAACAGCAAAGCAAGTAAGCAACCAAACGCTGAGAAAGTATAAATAACATAGTCCCAACCAAATTTATCGAGTAAAAAGTCCAAGGGTAATCCGCCATAAATAGCTCCAAGTAGCCCTATTATTATAGATAAACTGGCCATTCTTGCTGATTTTTCTTGCGAAAAATACATGCTTGCAACTTTAAAGATCCCAATTGCTGAAGCAGACGATCCAATTCCGACGATTATTCTACCGAGTATTGAGTAATACCACTCATCGAAGCATATAAGTGGCAGTGTCCCAGCAAATGTCAAAATAGTGCATATAGGCAAAACAAGTTTTGGGCCAGACCTGTCAAAAAAGAGACCAACAGGTATGTGAGCAAACGTGTAGCCTACATAATATAGCCCACCAAATTGACCAACATCTGTAATACTTATGTTAAACTTTGTTATTAATTCAGGTGCTATTATGTTCGGGATTACACGTAATATGTATTGGTACGCATAGAACAGCGATACTAGCAACCATATTAAAAAATTTCTTTGTAGCATCAACCTCACCTTAAATTTAAAATCATAGGTTTATAAAAAATAGCTTTTTACAAATTTTTAATTTGCTAAAACTTAGTACAGTTAAATTCATAACAAATAAGCAACTATGTATCAACTAAATTTTCCAGCACTAGTTGCTTGAGCACGAAAAGAGCATTTCTAAAAATGGGAACAATTATATCTAAAATAGTAGAATTTTTAGTAAAACCTAGCATCAGAAACACTCTAGTTAACTTAGTATTGACCTTTTTGCATGTATAATGATGTATAATGGTCAATATAACGTCAAGCAAAGATGAGCTAATAAGTACAAGCACAAAAAACAACACGTTACAAAATTACTTAACAAAATATATTGAACAAACGTTTGCTGCTTTACGGGTAACAGATATGATAAATCGTATAGGGAACTTTTAAGCAAAGTAGAAGAGACAATAAAATTAGCTGTAAGCAAAGCAAAACATTTAGACATTAGTCTAGAGAGTGTATATGGAGAGTTAACATCCAATAAAAAGCTACTTTATGCTATTGCTAAGCAGCAAGTGTCAACATTTTTGGATACCCACCAAACGAAGAAGGAAATCGTTGAGGGGTTGAGCAAATATAATATCAACGGAAGTGATTTAAAGATTCCGGAGGAAGGAGAAGGTTTGGTAAAAAAAATAAATGATATTAATTTAATCCAGCAAAATGAAGAAAATAAGTTAAACATCAGAAATATACTTACCCAATCAATAGGACACCCTTCTTCGCAGATTAGGAAATCCTAGGTGACTTCAGTAAATATTCTCTACTTGGTGAAATAAACAATTTATGAGCGTCTACTTACCTCAATTCTTGGCATATATGTTCTCAACACCTAGCCTTTAGCTGCTTATTTAGTAAACACTTTTAAGCCTATAATACTCGGCACTACCAAAACAATAGAAAATAAACGCCCAAAATTCACTGAGTCACTAAAAACATTACTCCTACCACCGCTACGCCTATAGAATCTATACCAGTCCAAACTGCATAGGATGTTCAAGGGGTATAGACTTCATTGCTACTGATAACCAGTAAAGGCTTACAGGAGCACAAACTAAAATATTACCACAGGCGTAACGTGGGCAAAACCATCACTATACTTTAGCGCTGCCGTCCACACAACTTCAAGTAAGCCAGCTAACAATAAAAATATAACCAGGCTATAAATTAGTTCCTTTCTACTGACATACGAAAACACTACACAATGAGAATGCAGAAAGTCAACTTAGTGTTTCGCATGCCTTAATAATACTATTGCATCCAATTTCTAGTTGTTCCTGAGAGGTTGCATAAGAAATTCTGACAAAATTTTCAAGGCCAAACGTAACTCCTGGAACTACGGCAACTGAATGATCCTCCAGCAAGTATTCAGTGAAATCGAGGTCATTATTTATTATTTTACCATTTTTTGTGCTCTTGCCTAACAAGCCTTTGCACGAGACAAACAAATAAAACGCGCCTTGCGGAGTAGATGCTGATAACCCTGGAGCAGAACTTAACTTCTCTACTACAAAATCTCTACGATTCTTGAAAATTCTCGTTCTTTCCTTCAAAAAGCTATGATCGCCGCTTAAAGCTTCAACTGCTGCTGCCTGTGCTATCGAATTAGGGTTAGAAGTGCTCTGAGACTGCAGTGTAGAAATGGCTTTTATTACATTACTTTTACCTGCAATATAACCTACTCTCCAGCCTGTCATCGCATAAGCTTTCGATATCCCATTGACTACAAAAACCCTATCGTAAAGCCTCGGTTCAACCTGGGCAATAGTAAAAAACCTCTCATCGTATACTATATGTTCATAAATATCGTCTGTAACAATGTTCACGTGAGGATATTCGAGCAATACTTGTGCTATATTTTTCAGTTCATCATATGTATACATAACTCCTGCTGGGTTGTTCGGTGAGTTAAGAATCAACCACTTGGTCTTCTTTGTTATTTTGCTTTTTAACAATTCTGGTGTTAGCTTGAGGTTTTGCTTGCACCTTACTACAACCGGCAGACCACTAAAAAGACTTACCATATCAACATATGAGACCCAATAAGGGGCTGGGATTATAGCTTCATCTTCGGGGTTAATCGTTGCCATAAATAAGTTAAACAATACCTGTTTAGCACCGGTACCAACGCAGATTTGATTAAATGTATATTCGAGATTGTTAT
>NZ_JACZHU010000055.1:0-7340 GCF_020278605.1 Wolbachia endosymbiont of Mansonella perstans
TATTCATTTTGCTTTTCATCTAAACCTTGCAGTGTTTGCAATTTTAACTGATCTGGCTTGGCTCCATGTTCCAATAGTGTTACGAGGAACTTAAGTGTATTATCGTTATTTTGGATTGTATGAGACCCGTGTTTTCCTTTTTTTATCTTGTCAATTAATGCCACTTGAAGGGAAGTTTTTCCGTTCCGATTTTTACTATTAATGAGTTGTATTAGATTTTCCCCGGTAATTGTCTTAATTAGGGTACCTAAAAACTTGAGTTTCAGTTTTCCTTCTAATGACGCAATAAGATGTAAAATACTTTTTTCTTCCTCATTTTTTATGTTTCTAATATCCGTGCAATTTTTTAGATATCTTCCAAACTTCCTATTGTTTCTATTTTTGATCGCTTTTAGTAATTGAACACCGTTATTCGTTACTCTGTTGCTTGTTTCTGCTTTACGATTATCTTCAACTTGACTGCAGATAATACTATCAAAACAATATTTGCTATTACAAGTGATTTCTGAAATTACCTGTACAACTTGATTTTTTATTTTACTTGATATTTCCTCTGACTGCTTTATTTTTTTATCTAGTACTGGAAGAAAACGCTGAACATAATACCTATGATATTTCTCTTGTCCTCTAAGCGACTTTTCTAATTCAGTTAATACTGCAGGGCTGGTACCCTCCTTGAATAACTTTTCACACTCCTTGATAATTCCATCTCGAACTCTTGGTTTTTCACGCTTATGCTCTTCTTTTTTTACCTTTTTCTCTATAGCACTACTCAATTGCTCGTCTTTTTCTTTTCTATCCTGCTCTCGCTTTTCATTTTTATCTGTGCATTCACCTAATTTACCTACATTATTAGTTAGTGCAGTTATGTCTGTACTCATACCAAACCCTCAATATTAAAACCTTCTTGGTTGCCAGCATTGATGCTTTTTCTGCTTAAACTGACAACTAAAATTGAATTAGACTTTTAAACTGAGCTAGATGTTGTATGTGTAATCAAAGTATAGGTGGAAAGGTAAAACACTAGTTTCTATTGGAAAGTTTGCTATCATAATTACACCTCACTTTAGCATTTATCTACTATTTTAACCATTTAATCTTAAAAAATAATAAATATAGCTAAAGTGAATTAGGAATACCCTGCGAAACATGTTCATCCTCGCATCCTACTCTGGGGCCATATATCTAACATTTTTAAAAGAAAGAAAAATACCTTCAAATCAGTCCAAGCACATAAGCGTAGTATTACCGCCAAATGCTGTAGTATTGACGCTTACAACTTTTTCTGTAGAAAAACGCTGTAGATAATGAGGACCTCCAGCTTTTGGTCCAGTGCCGGATAATCCCCTACCGCCAAACGGTTGTATGCCAACTGCTGCACCTATCTGATTGCGATTGATGTACACATTTCCCACTGATATTTTCTTGCTTATTAAATCGATCTGACTTTGTATGCGGCTTTGCAAAGAGAACGTAAGCCCATATCCTGTACTGTTTATATCACTTATAACTTCATTTAACTGCGACTTATCAAAACGTATAATATGTAAAATGGGGCCAAACACTTCCTGTTTTAATTGCGAAATTTTTTGTATCTCATAAATATATGGAGGAAAGAAATAACCATTATGAGAATTTATATTCATGGGTACCTTGGATAAAAGGCTTGAATCTTTATATCTTGACATTTTCTCCGTGTGACTATTCAGCATATCAATAGATGCTTTGTCAATTATCGGATCAATATCAGTGCTAAGTTGTATTGGATCACCAACCCTTAATTCTTGAACTGCGTCGCATATCATTTTTATCTGTTTCTCTGCTATATCTTCTTGAATAAATAATACTCTAAGTGCAGAACAGCGTTGACCAGCGCTACGGAATGCAGAAACTAAAACATCTACAGTCACTTGCTCTAAGAGAGCAGAACTGTCAACAATCATAGCATTTAATCCCCCAGTTTCAGCGATAAGTGGCACAATAGGGCCATCTCTGCTAGCAAGCATTCTATTAATCATTTGAGCAGCCTGTGTTAAACCAGTGAAAGCTACACCGGAAATTCTATTATCTGGTATTAATGTTCCACCTAAATACTGACCATTCCCTGGAATAAGGTGTAGTACATCTTTTGGTATCCCAGCCTTGTGTAGTATTTTAACAGCTTCATAAGCAATAATCGGCGTTTGCTCTGCTGGTTTTGCCAGTACTGAATTACCTGCTGCAAGTGCAGCTGCAATCTGTCCAATAAAGATAGCGAGTGGAAAATTCCACGGTGATATGCACAAAAAAACTCCTTTGCCTTCAAAAAAGATAAAGTTATCTTCACCTGTTGGACCTGGCAATCTTTTCCAGTTATTCAATTCATTTTTTGCTATCATTGCATAGTAGCGCAAGAAGTCGACTGCCTCCCTTACTTCTGCTATCGCATCGGATAAAGTCTTTCCTGCTTCCACAATCAGAATATAAATCATCTCTTTCATCCTTTCTTCAAGCAAATCAGCAGCTCTTTCAAGGTGCTTAGCACGCTCTTCTGCTGAAATATTATGCCACTTAGCAAAAGCACTATGTGCTATTTTAAGAGCGCTTAAAGCTTGATCACTTGTTGTATTTGACACTTCTCCGATTACGTTTTCCAAATGTGCTGGATTAACCACTTCGGTAAATTCAGTACTGTCAAACAGTGAGTCTCCGTCAATTATCGGCCCAACCTTCCATTTTCTTTCACTAAACTCTTTTATATCGCTTGCAAATTGTGAAACTGTAACTGAATCACTAATATCCATCCCCAAGGAGTTTTTCCTTTCTTCTCCAAAAATATCTTGTGGCAATGGAATATTTGGATGAGGCTCATACTCTAAGCTTTTAGCTTTTTCCAATGAATCTGAAACCAACTCTTCAACTTTAACTTTGGAATCATTTATTTGATGCACAAATGAACTATTAGCCCCATTTTCAAGAAGACGTCTAATAAGGTATGGCAATAAGTTACTATGTTTACCAACCGGTGCATATATGCGGCAATTTATACTTGTTGCAAGTTCTGACATTACATAATCATATAGACCCTTACCCATTCCATGTAAGCGCTGAAACTCAAACCCAGGGTGATTCTTATCGGCAAGCTCTATTATAGTAGCAAAAGTATAAGCGTTGTGAGTCCCAAAGCATGGATAAAAGTGACTTGCTTTGCTTAAAAGTTTCTGTGCACAGGCAAGGTAGCATACATCTGTATAGCTTTTTCTAGTAAACACTGGGTACCCACTTAACCCTAATTCTTGTGTGTGCTTGATTTCTGAGTCCCAGTATTCTCCTTTCACAAGCCTCACCATGATCTTACGCTTTGAACGGATAGCAACATCTTCAACAAAATCAAGAACAGACAAAGCACGTTTTTGATACGCTTGAACAGTCAATCCAAGCCCTTCCCACTCAGAAAGTGATTCATCAAGACGCAATTGCTCGAATAAAACTAATGACATCTCAAGTCTTTCTGACTCTTCTGCATTTATACATAATGAAATATTGTACTTTTTTGCTTCATGACAAAGCTCCAGTACCTTAGTTTTCAGTTCTTCAGCTATATTACCAAATTGGCAGAATTCATAACGTGGATGCAATGCAGATAACTTGATTGAAACACCATGGGATTTAAAGCAATCATTTGTGTCAGTGGATTCACCTATAGCTTTTATCGAATGCATATATGAATAAAAGTACTCTTCCGCATTCTCAGCTGTACGAGCAGCTTCACCAAGCATATCAAAGGAGCATAAGAATTTGCCATGATCATCTGATTTTACACTTTCCAATGCTTCTTCTATATTTTCCCCAACTATAAAGTACTTACCAAGCATCAACATTGCTTGTTTCACTGCCTTGCGGATTACTGGCTCTCCTAAATTTTTAAGTAATCTAGAAATAGCGTGATAGAATTTCGGATCTTCCTCACTGGTCCTTAATATACTACTGCCTATCATTAAACTCCATGTAGAAGCATTAACAAACAATGAAGAAGAACGTCCTAAATGTTTACTCCATTCTTGATTGGCAATTTTATCTTTGATTAGCTCATCTATTGTATAATCGTCTGGTATTCTAAGTAGTGATTCAGCAAGACACATTAGCGCTATCCCTTCATCATTGGAAAGCGAGTATTGCTGCATAAAAGAATCTATAATATCTAATTTATTGCCTTTAATTTTTTCGACAACTTGTTTTGCAATATTGTAAATTCTGTTTTTGGAATCAGCAGAAAGTTCTGCTTTTTCTACAAGATAACGTACACAACTTTTTTCATCAGTACGATAAAATCCCTGCAAACGTTTTCGCAATTCGTTAGGCTCTTGTATAGAACTGATCATAATTATCTACAAAACACCCTTTACCATATGTAAGGTGAAATTATATCATAACTTTGCATAGAATAAATTATTATTTAAATAAAGGGCCAGAATCGACTCAAAAAGCCTAGTTAATGACTTTGCTAGCTCAAGGAGACTGCGCAAGTATATAGTTCAACACTCCACCGTTCATTAAGTATTTTATCTCAGTTACAGTTTTTATACAGCACTTAAGTTGAATGGATTGCTCTGAATTATCCTTTCTTTTGATGATACATTCTAGATTTCCATTTGGCACTACTTTACCTTTTATGCTCACTATTTCACTACCATCGAATATTCTTCTCGTTACTCCATCCTGAAATGCGAGTGGAAGAACACCCATACCGACTAAGTTGGATCTATGTATACGTTCAAAGCTTTCTGCAATTACAGCTTTAATTCCTAGTAGCGCAGTACCTTTTGCTGCCCAGTCTCTGCTTGAACCTGTGCCATACTCTTTTCCCGCAACAACAACTAATGGAACAGCTTCTTCTTTGTACCGCATTGCTGCATCAAAAATTGACATAGTTTCTTGAGAAGGAATATGTTTTGTGTAACCACCTTCATTGCTCACCATTTCGTTTCTTATTCTGATATTAGCAAAGGTTCCACGTATCATTACGTTGTGATTACCACGACGTGATCCATATGAGTTGAAATCCCATGGTTCAATTCCAAGATCTTTTAAATACATACCTGCAGGACTATTTGAAGCAATATTTCCAGCAGGAGAAATGTGGTCAGTAGTTACACTGTCGCCAAACATCGCCAGTATTTGCGCACCCTTTATGTCGATCACGTTATTTTTATCATTCTCCGTCGATAAATTATCAAAATAAGGAGGATTCTGTATATAAGTGCTTTCCGCGTTCCAGTTGTAGATTTCACTTTTCTCACACTTTATCTTTTGCCAATGTTCATCACCGGAGAAAATATTTTCATACTTTTGTATAAACATCTCGCGTGTTACCACATTTTTAACACAATCTTCGATTTCATTGTTCATTGGCCATATATCTTTGAGGTAAACGTCATTTCCATCCTTATCTTTGCATATAGGATCTTTTGTTAGGTCAATCTGCACAGTACCTGCAAGTGCATACACAACAACAAGCGGTGGAGATGCTAAATAATTGGCTTTGACTAAAGGATGGATTCTTCCTTCAAAATTGCGATTACCAGATAAAACCGCGGCGACGGTTAAGTTTTTGCTTTTAATATCATTTTCTATATCTTCATCAAATGGGCCAGAATTTCCAATGCAAGTTGTGCAACCGTATCCAACCAAATTAAAGCCCAAAGCATTTAGATCTTTCTGTAATTCTGATTTTTCTAAATATTCTGTTACAACTTGTGATCCCGGAGCGAGAGAAGTTTTAACCCAAGGCTTTGATTTTATTCCAAGTTTGACTGCACTGCGTGCTACAAGACCAGCAGCAATCATCACACTTGGGTTTGAGGTGTTGGTACAGCTCGTTATCGCTGCAATAACTACACTTCCATCTTGAAGTACATTACTTTCCTTTGAGTCACTAATTGAAAATGATGTAGAAAAAGACTCTGCCACTTGTGAGAGAAAGACCTTATCTTGTGGTCTTTTTGGACCAGCCATTACTGGCTCCACGCTCGACAAATCAAGCTCCAGCATGTCAAAAAACGCCAACTCGTCACTACTTCGCCACAGTCCTTGCTCTTTTGCATAGACTTCAACCAACTTAATCGGCTCTTCCGGCCTTCCGGTTAAGCTTAAATAATCTAGTGTTTTCTGATCAATAGGAAAAAATCCACAAGTTGCACCATATTCTGGAGCCATGTTAGCTATGGTTGCCCTATCTGCCACAGATAAATAATCCAAACCATCACCATAAAACTCCACAAATTTACCAACAACATCTTTTGCCCTTAAGGCATTTGTGACTGTTAGCACTAGATCAGTTGCAGTTACTCCTTCTGAAAGTTTTCCAATTAATTTAAATCCTACTACCTCTGGAATCACCATACTAATTGGCTGATCAAGCATTACAGATTCAGCTTCTATCCCGCCAACACCCCAACCCAGAATCGATAAGCTATTAACCATAGTAGTGTGGCTGTCCGTGCCAACTAAGGTATCTGGGTATACAATTCCATTATCGCTACATACAACTCGTGCTAAATACTCGATATTTACTTGGTGGCAAATTCCCGTGCCAGGGGGCACTACCCTAAAATTTGTGAAAGATGACTCGCCCCATTTCAAGAATTGATATCTCTCCAAATTTCTTTTTACTTCCAGTTCAACGTTTTTGCCAAATGCAGAAGCACTTGCATAATTATCTACTTGGACAGAGTGGTCTATCACAAGATCAACTGGTACAGACGGATTTATTTTGCTTGGATCACCTCCGCCTTTCTTAACATAACTACGCATTGAAGCTAAATCGATAATAGCGGGAACTCCTGTAAAATCCTGCATCAATACCCTTGCTGGTTTGTAGCTAATTTCATGATCAACATGTTTCTCAACGCAACTTGCTAGTGTTTTTATATCATCCAACTTCACGTTCACTCCATCTTCATTGCGCAATAAGTTCTCAAGCAATACCTTGAGCGAACAGGGTAATTTACTTAGATCTATTTCTAAAAATTTGCCAGCAGCGCTGAGGCTAAAATAGCTATATGACTTTCCATCAATGTTTAAAATTGTTTTTGAATTTAAAGAATTATTCATCACGTATAACCATTATTTAAATGAAAAGACCCACAATCCTGATATTACCGTGCTGCAGAAACTTCAGGAATAAACATATTTAATCCTGATTGTCAACAGTAAACTAAGGTAAACCTGCCTAACCATTTCATGTCAAGTTTGATGAAAGAAAAAATAATTGTGGTAGCTAGCTAAATTCAGATTTTCTAGCCACAGAAACGAAAGAAACTACTTAAAGATTCCTCCAGTTTCCTTATTATAGTATTGAA
>NZ_JACZHU010000056.1:0-7248 GCF_020278605.1 Wolbachia endosymbiont of Mansonella perstans
AATAGCTTCATTACTATGACAATGGTGACGGCTAAGGTTGTCAAGTAGTTTTTTTCACTTCATCCAACGCACTGCCAGAAGTTTGTTATGCAAAAAGTTTATTGGGCTCTAATCAGAGAGAGGATTTTCTTACCTTTTCCTTGTTTTCGTTTTCATTTCTCACAATCTTTTTCCCACTCAATATATCTTTGATTTCATCTCCTGTTAAAGTCTCAAACTCCAGCAGGTTTTCAGCGATAAGTTCCAGATCTTTGCAGCGTTTGGTCAGTATATCCCTTGCCTTTTCATAGCATGAAGATACAACTCGTTTTACTTCCTCATCTATGAGCTTTAGAGTGTCTTCAGAAATTATATCAGAACCATGCACATTTTGTTCATGATTGTGATATATCGGCCCTATTTTGTCACTCATTCCCCATTTTGTTACCATAGCGCGTGATAAACCAGATGCTTGCTTTATATCCGAAGATGCACCGCTTGTGATTTTATCATAACCAAAAATTAGCTCTTCTGCTACTCTTCCACCCATAGCAACAGTTATGTCTGTTACCATCTTTTCTCTCGTGTGAGATACTCTGTCTGTTTCCGGCAATCTCATGACTAAACCTAGGGCTCTACCCCTTGGAATGATAGTTGCCTTATGTATCGGATCGGAGGCAGGCATATTAACAGCAACTATTGCGTGACCAGCCTCATGGTAAGCAGTGAGCTTTTTTTCTTCCTCTGTCATAACTAAGGAACGCCTTTCCACGCCCATCATCACTTTGTCACGTGCATATTCAAAATCATCCATAGTAACAATCTTTTTGTTTCTTCTTGCAGCAATGAGCGCAGATTCATTCACTAAGTTTGCTAAATCGGCACCTGAGAAACCTGGTGTTCCTCTTGCAACTGTTTTTACATTCACATCTGGTGCTATCGATATTTTCTTTATATGTGTATTTAATATCTTTTCACGCCCGTTTATATCAGGTAAAGAAATAGTGATCTGACGGTCAAAACGACCAGGTCTAAGCAGTGCTGGATCTAAAACATCTGGACGATTGGTTGCAGCAACTATTATCACACCTTCATTAGACTCAAAACCATCCATCTCAACTAATAACTGATTTAACGTTTGTTCTCTTTCATCATTGCCACCACCAAGACCAATGCCACGATGCCTACCCACTGCGTCTATTTCATCTATGAAAATTATACACGGAGCATGTTTCTTGCCTTGATCGAACATATCACGCACACGACTTGCGCCAACACCAACAAACATTTCGACAAAATCAGATCCAGAAATGCTAAAGAATGGCACATTAGCCTCACCTGCAATCGCACGAGCAAGTAGGGTCTTACCAGTTCCAGGAGAGCCAATTAAGAGGCACCCTTTTGGTATTTTTCCACCTAACACTTGAAATTTTTGCCTTTGTTTAAGAAAATCAACAATTTCTACCAATTCTTCCTTTGCTTCATCAATTCCAGCAACGTCGTCAAATGTCACTTTTTTTCCGCTAGTCATGAGCCTAGCTTTTGATTTGCCAAAGCTTATGGTTCTGTTGCCTCCTGCTTGCGTTTGTTTTAAAAGGAATAGTAATAACCCAATAAAAATAAATGTTGGGATCCATTGAATAAGTAACCCCCCAATGATGTTCATCGCAGAATCTCCAGTTGAAAAGGAGAATTTCACTTTTCTGTCATGCAAACTTTTTATTAAGTCACTATATATAACACCACTTGAGTTAAAACTTGACCCATCTCTAAACTTGCCTTCAATGTTCTGATTTTTTATTACAACGCTTTCTATGTCACTACCTTCCAGCCTAGTTAAAAATTCTGAAAAAGGTATAGTTGTTTTGCTTTTTCCTACATTTCCGCTGAACTGGATATATGCAACCGAAACAAGCACAACTATTACTAACCAAATTAGTAAGCCTTCTAAAAATTTTTTCATTGTTATTTTTGACTAAATATTAATTAAGTTTACCAGATTTTGCTTTATTATGCTATTAGTAATGCATTGAAATTTACCGTTATGGATATTTTCTTCATTATGATTTATATGAGAATAAGCCAGTATCTTTTCATCTTTTATCACCACAGGCAAAGAGTAAAAAACCTCAGAACAGCAGTTATAACCTTTTAAGAACTTAGGGATCTTATGTGCTTTCTTTAACGGAGCAATAATTACTGAACACTCCTGATCCCCAAGTATTGTGCAGCTGAATCTGTTATCCCATTCAACAGGCCCATTAAGTGGCAAACTTACGGATACTTCCTGTATTTTTGACGGCTCTCTAATTACCAATATGCTTTCTTTGTATTTCCTTATTTTACACTCAGAAAGCGTACAATGAAGATTGTTATCCTTTTGCAATATTTGGTTAAATATTGTAATAAGATTATTATATCTTGGCTTGTAGCGCTTACTGCTGATTACCATTATAGAATAGAGCAGAAGCCTCAAGGCTATTTCTTCAGGCAATTTATGAAATTCACCTAGTTTGATTTCAATGTAACCAAGATCATGAACATTAACACAGTCATTAAACGCAAGACGCGTGTAGTGTATCAACGCTTTTGCAGCTCTTTTCATGTGAAGAGCTGCGAGGCATATTCGCCCTATTAAAGTCTCTTGATTATCACTTACTTTAAGTAGGTTGCGGTATAACGTGCGCCTATATTTCAAATCTTGATTACTTCTGTCTTCAACCCATCTTAGCCGATGAAAGTTTGCATATTTTTCTATTTCACTACGACTAAAACTCAATAACGGTCTTATTATGCAAATCCCATCATTCAAAAGGGATTTGTAATCCATAGATGACAACCCATCTATGCCGCTACCACGTTCAAGCCTAAGTAAAAACGTCTCTGCTTGATCATCTTTATGATGAGCAATGAGTAGGTGCTTAACATTATTACTTTTGCACCACTTCGTTAGCAGCTTATATCGCGCTTTTCGTGCTTGTGATTGGACATTACCTTTAATATTTTGTTTCTCCCAGTTTAATATGAACGACTCCTCTACTCCAAGTTCTTTTGCATAATCTACAGTAAATTCAGCTTCCTCCTGAGACTCTGGACGCAACACATGATTTACTGTCAATGCTATAGGAATAGGATATTGTCTTTTTTTTGTCCAATTAATCATTAAATGCAATAAAGTTATACTGTCTATACCACCTGACACTGCAACTGCAACTTTATTGTTATGGATAGCAAAATCTTTGATTACACCTTGAAATAATGACTCTAATTCCATTATTCCTCTTGCATAATTTACTTTCTCAGGTCAATTATATAGAAAATAACACTTGTTAGTCCAACTGTGTTCTGTGTTCTTTTTTACCCTCCCTCCTTTGCTTTATACTATTCCAAGTGCCTTTATATTTAGTTATCCCAGTGCTTGACACTGGGATCTAGGTTTCAATGCAAAAACTATTTCTTTGCTTCAGAAAATGAGAACTCCACCCTACGATTTTTAGCGTGCTGTCTTTCATACTTGGAATTCTTAGAGTCGTCTTGCACATAAACTAAAGGCTCAGTTTCACCCCTAGAAGCAGTCTTTATTCTATTTTCTAGGTAAGGTGTACAACTAACCATAAATTTCTTAGCTGCACCTGCCCTTCTCTCGCCCAATGCAACATTGTACTCATGAGAACCACGATTGTCAGTATGACCAGTTACAGTAACCTTCATATCAGGGTTATTTTGCAATACCTCTATTACACTGAGCAATACATCTGCACCTGCCTCGCTAATATTAGATTTATCATAATCAAAAAAAACTCTTTTTCCACCTACCTGCTTAACAACAGAGTTCATTTTATTTGCTGTGCTCACTCCTTTCTTTGGACAAGAGCTTACACCAGTAAGCAGTAAACAAAAACAGCACATTACAACCAACCTACTCCACATCACTAAACCTCCATAAATTTTAAAATAGTGTGTAACTTTAAGTTTAGTATTTAATAATCTCTCTATAGCAGTATAGTCAAGAAAAATAAAACACTAAATACTTTTCTACAGTCTTACAATTGATTTTCTAATAAGGCGCTAGACTTTTGGTGGAAAAATCTAGTAAAGGCACAGAATACATAATTTTTTATTATACTTTGAGTAAATATACTTTTAACTTTATTATTAATCTATTACGATATTAAACAGATGTTTTCTAAAAAATGAACAAATATGAAATCTCATAAATTCCTAGAGGAAGTATTGTGTAAGATAAAGAGTATTGAAAATACGCTAAAAGTACTAAGCCAAAGCCAATTAAAAGTAGAAGACAAAGTTGAGCAAATGGGTCTTCTAGAAGAAATTAAACATGGAATTATTTCTCACGAGATAATAAAAGAATCATTAATAGAAGCAAGTGCTCTTGACAATAAAAAAAGGAGTGTTAGCAATCGGCAGCTAAAATTAATGGAGAGAATGCATAAAAGCAGCAGTGCTGTTCCTATCGATTTAGTAAAGTCTTTATCCCAGACCAAAGTTGAGTGCCAAAATTTATGGAAGCTATCTCAGTCTGAAACTAGCAGCTTGGAAAAGCTGAAGAAGCACTTTGCTGACCTGGTTAAGCTTGTTCGCGAAGTGGTTTCTATAAAATCGCAGCAGTTAAAATGCTCGAAATACGACTCACTGCTTGCTGACTATGATTTTGATATCACAGAAAAGAGCATAAAGGAAATATTTCCTAAGGTAGGCAAATTTTTTTGTGAAAGTGTAGATAAAATAATTGAAAAGCAAAAGAAAGACAAAGCTATTAATATGCAGAAAGTTGCTACTCAAAGGCAGATTGAACTCGGCTCGCTGTGTCTACAGAAAATGGGTATTACATTATACCATACTTCTTGTTATCACCCTATAGATTATAATGAATCTGATTTTTGTTGCGGTTTGTTTCTACTTTTACGATGTAGTGGTCATGAAATTTACCGAAGATGTTCAGCGCAAAATTCTATAAGTAGCCTAATTACAGAACACGTTATGTGTGAAACCCAAGGATTATTCATGGAAAGGGTGATTGGAACATCTAGAGAATTTATTGAGTTTATTCAACCATATATAAAAGAGAAATTTATCATAAAAGGTAAGAATAATACAAAATTTAGCAGTGTTGAGAATTTGTACTTGGTTTTCAATAAAATAAATCTTTCTTCCCTTTTAAAGAATGCGGATGAACTTAGTCTGTTAGCTCACATTATGCTGAGGACTAGATTAGAGCAGAATATAATAAATGGTACATTGGAGGTCAAAGACCTCCATGATGCATGGTTGGAAGGTATGAAGCATTATAAAATTCCAGTAAAAGCTAAAAATGAACTAGACACTTATTTTCAAGATGAATACTGGGCAAGCGGAATCATTGGATATTTTCCTATTAAAATTATGGCTTTAATTACCGCTATACAGATTTTTTCTTTCATTAAAAAAGATCATTACGAACTCTTAGGCGCTATAATGAAAGGAGATTTTAGTTTACTTATCAGTTGGTTATCTCAAAATGTATGCAATGCAAAGTATGGTTTTTCGGATTTACTAAAAAAACTAACAGATAAGGGGTTAGACGTTGAATGCTGTACTAATTACTTATCTGAAAAATATAATTTGTCTCAATAAAATGTCTTTTTGAGTTGTATATGAATTTTTTTCAGAAATTAACTAGAAACTTTTTCACTTTTAAAGGTTTATTTGCTAGCGATATTGCTATAGATCTTGGCACTGCAAACACTTTAGTTTATCAAAAAAATCAAGGAATAGTGCTTGATGAGCCTTCAGTTGTAGCAAGAATAAAGGAAAAAGGAAGCTATGTTCCTTATGCCTTTGGTAAAAAAGCTAAAATGATGCTAGGAAAAACGCCCGCAGAAATAGAGGCAATCAGGCCATTAAAAGATGGAGTCATTGCTGATTTTAAAAGTGCGGAAGAGATGCTGAAGTATTTCATACGCAGTGCAAATACAAAACTCACTGTTAACAAACCTAATATTATCATATGTGTTCCATCTGGGTCCACTCCAGTTGAAAGGCGTGCTATACAAGATGCAGCAGAAAGTGCTGGTGCAAATGAAGTATTTTTGATTGAAGAGCCAATGGCTGCAGCAATTGGTGCTGGACTTCCTGTTACCGAACCCGAGGGTTCTATGGTTGTTGATATAGGAGGCGGTACAACTGAAGTTGCAATTATTTCTTTAGGAGGAATTGTTTATTCACAGTCTTCCAGAGTAGGTGGCGATATTATGGATGAAGCAATAAAATCATACATTCGTGAAAACCATAAGTTATTGATTGGCGAAACAACAGCTGAAAAAATTAAGAAAAGCGTAGGTTCGGCTAACCTACCGGGTGAAAATAACAAAGAAGGAATGATGATTAAAGGTAGAGACTTAGTAAGCGGTATGCCAAAAGAAATGCTTTTATCAGAATATCAGGTTGCAGAGAGTTTAATAGAGCCTGTGCATCAAATAATTTCTGCTATTAAGACAGCGTTAGAGAGCACTCCTCCTGAACTTTCTTCCGACATAGTCGATAAAGGGATAGTTTTATCTGGTGGTGGTGGATTATTACGCAATTTAGGCAGGGTTATTAGTGAAACAACAAAACTGCCAGTGCGTGTAGCAGATGACCCGCTTTGCTGCGTTGTTCTAGGCAGTGGCAAAGTACTTGAAAACATCGATTATTTTAGCCACGTTTTATTTAAGCAAGATTAATTATAAGGTAGTTCATTTTACAGCAAACTCTATCTCAAGCATAGAGACATCATTTTAGTAGCGTAACACACAACTGCATGAACATTTTGATTTGAGCTTACCAGGAGGATGCCATATAAGTAGCCCTTTTCCTGTCATTCCAGCGCTTGAAGCACAGTTGTACAAACACTCTGCACTAGGAGGGTGTCATGCCAGTGCTTGACACTAGCACCCAGGAATTTTATTAAGTTGGTGAGTATAAAAGTTATGTTAAAATACAACGTTTTTGATGATCATGGAAAGGCTGAATCCAAGTGTCAGAGGACTGGATGACACCGTCTGTTACGCAAATTACCTGCTAATTGCAATGTTCGTATAACTGTGCGCGTGACGCTGGAGTCTAGTCTTTACTAGTTTTCTGATCTTAGTGTTGGGGCACTGTGATGACACCCCGTGGTGCTGGGCCGATACCATTCGTTGTAAAAATAAATGTTCGTCCATGAATTGCAACCAGCTATAAATATTTAAGAAACTTACTAAATGAAAAAAAAGGCAAAAGAAGGCTTGT
>NZ_JACZHU010000057.1:0-7013 GCF_020278605.1 Wolbachia endosymbiont of Mansonella perstans
ATTGTAAAGTAGTTTTTTTCGTTTTCTATTGGGTAGCTTTTCTCTACTGTTGTCTCGTATCTTGTCAAAAGCATATAATGTTTTTAGCTTAGGCAAGTGGAGAAGGGAAGAACTCTTTAAGCTATCTTTTTGCCCGCAATTGGCAGGTTTGAGTGAATTTGTGATGTATTTTATTTACCTTTCCGGTGACGAAAGTTCTATAGATAGCCATATCAAAGCTCCAAAGTTATAAGTGGTTCTCAGGTGTCAATGAAGAATGATGCGATGATATTAACTATTTATTCTTGTCCCACCTGTAAGTAAACATGTAACTAGCTCGTAACTCCTTGCCGTCTTTTAGTCTGAGGGTATATAAGTCTGTGTCAACAGCTTTATTACATCCAATGTTTATAGTACTGACTCAACTTCTGCAATTGGACATTCAGCTAAAAAATCTTTAAAGTAATCAACGTGCTGAGCACTGGTTGTTCTAGGACTAGAGGATAGAGTTGATAGCAATACTGTATCATCAGTGTAGTTTGCGTTAATCTGATAAGCATCGCCAGTTTTTAATGAATCATTCCAACGATTAAACAACGCTTCGATACCTTGATCACTAGCTTTGACACAACTCCGGTCCCTGGTAAAAACTTGGACTACAACCACTAAGACCAGGCCAGCAAGTAAAAAACTTAATATTGAGATAACTTCTTTTTTACACGCCCTGTTTCACATACTACCCTACGAAAATTAAAAACGCTATTCTATAACACAAAAGTTAATTAGCTAAAAAAGCTAAGTTACTGCCTTATTAACAGGACAATAAAAAAGATTAGACGTACTGTCTATTCTCTAGGGCAAATTTCAAGGCATAGTAATTTTTCCTCTTTCTGTACCTGAGACTCTTCTTAACTCTTAATGCATTATCCAAGAATCCATTTGCTTTCTATCAGATTGACCTATTACTCAGAACACATCGATTTTCTAGATCTAAAAAAGATCCTTGCTCTATAGACTTACTAACTGGTAACCCTCCTAGTAAGCAATTCTTTCCTATTTTTTCATTACAGTTTTTTAGTTGCTCTAGCAAATCTTGACTGTTTATTTCTACCTTTATGAGATTTGTATCTTGCGTATCAGGGTATTATCTCACTTCTAGTTCTCTCAAACTAGTGGGAAAAGTTAATGCTATGTCACTACCATCTGTAAGATCTGTGTAATTCCTTATACCGTTTTCTATTGTAATTTCTACCTCACTTTTACCGATCTTGATTATACCTCTTCCATATCCCATTTCTCCCTGGGTTGATCCTAAATTCCTTGCTCCATCTGTAATCTCTGCAACGTTTATTACGCTGTCTCTAGAATACTCTAAATTAAGAAGTAACATTGTCCATTTTTGCATTACACAATCTACCACTTGCTGCACTTTTAACAATTTTCAGAAATTTCTGAGTACAATTAATATAATTTACATAAGCCCTCACCATATTAATTTTTGGTACTTAAGCTCAGGTTCCAGTGTATCAATGATTTTCTAGCTGTCTCCATTATAAAATACTACTCCTTTCGATATCAACTTATATATTATATTACTAGCAGTTTTGGGATCCTTCTCTAATGTGCTGATTCTTTGTTATTACACAATCTGCAAAGTTGTACGTACCTTGCATGTTGTTTCATATGAATGCATAGGAAAATTAAACCTCTTTTCAGAACTCATAGCTTCATCTACAATTCTTTCTAGTTGACTCATATTTTGAGCGCCAGATATTCCATCTAAAAACTTATTTAGCTTTATTTGTTGATTTAGTATACTCCATAAGGTAGATTTTACGAAATACTTTTACCCAGCACTATGAAAAGACCCACCACAACCTAAAAGTGAATTCCCTTCTTTGCTCGGATCAATTGCTCCTGACAATAAAAGTAAATCTACTGCTTTCTTATTAATAGCCCTAGCGCAGTTAAGTACTTTTGACCCACCTCCTCCGTCTTGAACACTGAAAATCATTTTTAGATCTTGACTATCCTTGTGTTTATCCAAAAGCTTTTTCAGACTTTCAGTGAAGTTAATGAAGCTAACAGTGTAATCTGAACAACCTTTATCTTAACTCCAGACACAATGTTCATATGCATTAAAGCATGCACCAAGTATACAACATAATTCTTCACCCAATTTCTTTATGATTGTCAGTTAAAAAGTATTCTTTGACATAATAGTGATAACTATCAATTGCGATTTCCAGTTGAGTCTTTCCTTGTCTATCACGTATACCAGGATCAGCTTTTTTCTCCAGAAGCAAATTTACATAGTCAGTGTGACCAATACTAGCAGCATAGTGCAATGGTGTTCTTCCTTCATCATCTTATATATTAGGACTAGCTTTTCCTTTCAGGAGAGAAGCTATATTAACAAGCATATCAGTATAGTGTAGGGGCGTCTTTCCTCCATCATCCTGTAATTATGATCAGCTCCCGCTTCTAAGAGCAAATCTATAGCACTATTATATTTTGCAGTTGTTTCACCTATAGACGATACTGCGTGCAATACTATTAACCCAGACTCTCTTCATTTTTAGGTTAAAAACAGTTTTAAGGTTTTTATTATTCTTACTATTTTGTAAGAATTCTGTAAGTTTTTCAATATAGTACTCGTAATTTCTGCCTTCCCTTGGATCGTAATAACATGGATCTAAACCTTTAAGAGTGCTTAACAATTCTTTATTTAACCTCCTCTGACTTTCTGTTAAATTAGATATGTAAGCAAACCACTTACATACTATATCCCAAACGACAATTTACTATCCATTAAAAAATGAGTGTCATGTGATAATAAAAGACGTTTTTTTATAAACTCATACTCCTCGTCTAATAGCTCATCTGTTTCTAACCAATCTTGTCTAGTGCTTAATTTCTCCCCTAGCTTACGCTCACTTGCTTACTACAGACTCTCGCACATGTTTCCATATTAACGTAGTGACACATATGCCACCTCCTAACCTAGATAGATAACATATTGTATACAATATACAGCATGAGTAAAGCTTAAATTTATATGTAGAATATATTTTTATACTAGTATCAAAGCTTGTTGCTTTTTTCAAAGCCAGCACCTACCTTTTTTAGAAAAACGGTAGAGGGTTATAAAAAGAAAGTAAAGGATTTTAAATAAATGATTAGATATAAAAAACAATGTTTATAGCTATTAAAACAGGCTATTATAGTGAATTTGTGATATACCAGAATTAATATAGTGGGCAATGACAGACTTGAACTGCCGACCTCCTCGGTGTAAACGAGATGCTCTACCAGCTGAGCTAATTGCCCCTTTAGTGTAATTCTATAGCTCAATATTATTATTGTAAACAAGAAGTAGGATAACATGCTGTCTAATTTATCATTGACCATTTGCTTAACTAAATGTTAATATTGCAGTTACTTCGATTAAAGTATAGAAAATGCAAAACAACATAGTACCAATTTCAATAGTGAAGGAGCTGGAAGATTCTTATCTTTCTTATGCAATGAGCGTAATCATAAGCCGGGCTATACCTGACGTGCGGGATGGGTTTAAACCAGTCCATAGGCGGATATTATATGCAATGTCAAAGGCAGGGTATGATGCTGGTAAGCCATATAAAAAGGCAGCTCGTATAGTTGGGGATGTAATGGGGAAATATCACCCACACGGTGATATGGCTATTTATGACTCCTTGGTCAGAATGGCTCAAAATTTCTCTCTTCTTTTACCACTTATTGATGGGCAAGGTAATTTTGGTTCAATAGATGGAGATCCTCCAGCTTCGATGCGATATACAGAAGCAAGGCTCCACAAAGTGTCGCATTTTTTATTGAATGATATAGATGAAGATACAGTTGACTTTAGGCCAAACTACGATGAAAATGAAACAGAGCCTGTTGTACTACCTGCAGAGTTTCCGAATCTATTGGTAAACGGTACAAGTGGTGTCGCAGTCGGTATGGCAACCAACGTTCCTTCTCATAATCTTGGAGAAGTAATTGATGCTTGTGTATTATACATAGATAACCCCGAAGTAACTTTAGATGAACTGCTCGAAGTGATGCCTGGCCCGGATTTTCCAACTGGCGGAACAATTCTTGGTAAATCTGGGATAAGGTTAGCGTTTGCCACAGGTCGAGGCTCAATTGTTGTACAAGGTAAAACTCATATAGAAGATCTGCCGCAAGGTAGGCAAGCAATAGTTATTGATGAAATACCTTACCAGGTAAATAAAGTAAAATTAATTGAGAAAATAGGTGAGCTCGTAAAAGAGAAAAAAATTGATGGCATAACTGAGATCCGGGATGAGTCCGATAAGTCCGGCATTAGGGTAGTGATTGATCTTAGGAAAAATACTGCAGCAGATTTCTTACTGAATCAAATACTGGGACTTACTCCTTTAAGAAGTAGCTTTAGTGTTAACACCTTGGTTCTGAGTAAAAACAGACCTGCTTTGATGTCATTGAAAGAAATCATAGCTGCTTTTGTTGACTTTAGAAAAGAAGTGCTAATCAGGAGAACAGAGTTTCGTCTAAGAAAAACGAGGGAAAAAGCTCATATATACGTAGGGCTCTATATTGCAGTTTTAAGCATAGATGAAGTGATAAAAATCATCCGTGGTGCGAAAAATCCTGAAGAAGCAAGCAAAGAGCTTTTAAATAGGGGATGGAAGGCTTCAGCTGAAATAAACACGATTATTAGCTTGATTTCAGACAGTGAGAGCTTTTTAAAAAACGGAGTGTACAGATTAACTGAGCTGCAGACGAAGGCTATTCTTGACATGAAATTGCAACGCTTAACAGGTCTTGAAAAAGGCAAATTAAAGGCTGAGCTAAATTCAATGATCAACCTGATAAAAGAATATATCGCTTTTCTTGGCTCAGAAGAAAAATTGATGAAAGAAATAAAGAATAATTTACAAGAGATAAAAAACAGATTTGCCGTACCGCGAAAGACTTCAATAGAAGAGTCAGGTCTAGACATTGAAGCTGAGGATCTCATTCCACAAGAGGATATGGTGGTAACCGTAACTATGAATGGTTACATTAAGCGCGTGAAGCTTTCTCACTATAGAACTCAGCGTCGTGGTGGAAAAGGAAAGCTGGGACAGGGATTAAAGGAGGAAGATGTAACCACGAGATTGTTTGTTGGAAATACCCACACTAGCCTTTTATTCTTTTCCAACAATGGCAGAGTTTATAGGTTAAAGGTTTATAAATTACCTCTTGCAGAGCCAACAGCACGTGGAAGAGCGCTTGTTAATATATTTCCTCTCGCTGAAGGTGAAACTATAACTAACATTATGCCACTTCCAAGTGAGAATGATGAAAATCAGAATATAGTCTTTGCTACTGCTCATGGAAACATAAGGCGTAACTCCTTAGCAGATTTTCACTATATTCCAAGTAATGGAAAGATAGCAATAAAGCTTGATGAGGGAGACGAATTAGTGTCGGTTAAAGTATGCAACGAAATTGATCACGTTTTACTTTCAACAACGCTTGGAAAAAGCATCAGATTTGTTGTAAGTGATGTTCGCCAATTCAAAAGCCGCAATTCAGATGGCGTAAGAGGCATCAAACTTGTAAAGAGCGATAGCGTGATATCCATGACCATACTAAACGGTATAGGTGTTACAACAGAAACAAAAGAACTTTACCTAAAAGTTCCACTTGCAAAAAGACTGGAAGCTGCTACTAATAACGTCATTGATTCTAAGTTAGAAAAGTCTTTGAACGATTTGGGAGTAGACAGTGAATTATTCTTAAAACTTGCGGTGAATGAGGAATTTATACTAACCATTACTGAAAATGGCTTTGGTAAAAGAACTTCTGCGTATGAGTACAGAGTAACCAATAGGGGTGGTGTTGGTATCACCAATATTCTTACCACCAGCAGAAACGGCAGTGTTGTTGCTAGTTTTCCAGTTGAGCAGGGTGACAATATAATGCTCATTACAGATAAAGGAAAGTTAATTCGCATTTCAGTTGATGGTATTAGAATCACAGGGCGTAGCACTCAGGGAGTTACCCTATTTAAAACAGAGAGTAAAGAAAAGGTGGTGTCAGCAGCAAAAATTGAAGATCCTGGTTCCACTGAAGATAGCACTTCTGAAAAGGTCGGAAACTCTGTCTCCCCAAGCTGTAGCAGCGACGGCTAAAAGTGCAAGTTTTTATTGATTAATCCATAGTATTTGAGCTAAAATATATATTTGTAGCTGAGTAGAGATCGATGGGCAAAAAATTAAATAAAAATGAAAAATTGTTGACAGACAAGGAGGCTAAAGAAGTAGCTCCTGTTAAAGGCCTCACTAAAAATAAGAGTAGGAGAGATTTTATAACATTAACTACATGTGCTATGGCAGGTATAGGAGCTGCTAGTGGACTTTGGCCACTAGTTAAGTCTATGAACCCCTCCGCTGAAGTTTTAGCGATGTCTACGGTCGAGGTTAATCTATCTGATATCCAAGAAGGGCAGGGGAAAAAAATAAGATGGCAAGGTAAACCGGTATTTATTCGCAGACGTATGAAACAAGAGATCGAAGCTGCAAGAGCAGTTGATGTAAAAGATTTGCGAGATCCCCAGCCGGATGAGCAAAGAGTATGCAAAGGAAGAGATGAGTGGTTAATTATAGTTGGAATATGCACCCATCTTGGGTGTGTGCCGGTTGATCATGCTACAAAGGACGGCAACGGCTGGTTCTGCCCTTGCCATGGCTCATATTATGATACATCAGGTCGAGTAATTGGGGGGCCTGCACCGAGAAATATGGCTATACCTGATTATTTTTTCCCAAGTAAAAATGTTGTAATAATTGGCAAAAAGGCTTAACCTAATAGATCTCTTGCATTATGGTAAGGGATTTTTAGGAGCGACACAGGTGGGCACCACAGAATACTTAGGGTGTCTCATCCGCTAACACGTAGTGGGATGATGGTGTCTTCTGGTAGGCTCAAATCATAATGTTCATATAGCTGCAACCCTATAGGTACCTTCTTTTATTCACTGC
>NZ_JACZHU010000058.1:0-6947 GCF_020278605.1 Wolbachia endosymbiont of Mansonella perstans
TTTCTCATCTGGTAAGTTTCTTAAATATTTATTACTAAAGTAGTATTCAGGATCCTGGTGTCAAGCACTGGAATGACAGGAAAAGGGACCACTTGGGTGGAATCCTACTAGGCTACTTGGGTGACAAGAAAAGGAGATGCTGGAATGACATCGTAGGAATTGGAATGCAGGGGACGGCTACTTGAATGACACCCTCGTGGTAGGCTCAAATTACAGTGTTCATACAACTGTACGTTTCTTCTAAAACCACAATGCAAGAAGTCTTTTGACTAAGGTACCCAGTTTAAAGCTTAGGGGTATAGATAAACCTTACTTATTTTACTATCACTGTTTACTTCTTGTAAAAAACATGTTACTAATAAATTGGTAAAATTTTCGGTAAATAACGGAGGAAGTTTTGGCAGTTCCGAAAAGAAAAAAGTCAAAGTCAAGGCGTGACATGCATCGCTCTCATCATGCTGTTCAGCCTAAGAACATTGTGGTATGCACAACAACTGGGGAGTTTATGTTACCTCACAATATAGCAGTTGACGGCAGTTACAAAGGAAAACGGGTCTTCATCAAACAACAGGTAGAATAACTATCATGATATGTTACCCACAGTCAACAATAACATAGCCATTGCACTTGACGCCATGGGAGGTGATTTTGCACCCCTCTCAGTGATTCAAGGTGCTAGTTTTTTTTTAGATAACCTTGTTGACCCAGGTGTTAAAGTTTTCTTTCACATTTATGGGGATCAAAAAGAAGTATCTCCTTTGCTTTTAAAATATAAGAAAGTAAGTAACGATTCTGAGTTTAATCACTGTTCTGATAATGTTCTCGCAAACGATAAGCCATCTTTTGCGCTTAGGCATCGTAAAGACTCAAGTATGAAAGCGGCTATTGAAGCAGTAAAAGAAGGTAAAGCTTCTGGGATAGTATCCTCAGGTAATACCGGAGCATTAATGGCAATTTCCAGATTTGTTTTAGGAACATTGCCAAACATTTATCGTCCCGCTATCGTATCTGTTTGTCCAACTAAGACAAAAAGCTTTGCACTACTTGACCTTGGTGCAAATGTCGATTGTAATACTGACTCATTATTTCAATTTGCATTAATGGGAAGTATATTTGCAAAAATAGCATTAAAAGTTGACAATCCTGAGGTTGCTTTGTTAAATATTGGCACGGAAGAAGTTAAAGGCAGTGACTCAGTACGAGGAGCCTTTGAGTTACTAAAGAATACTCCAAGTATTAGCTTCAAAGGATATGTAGAGGCAAGTGAATTTTTAGAGGGTAACGTAGATGTGATTGTTGCTGATGGTTTTGTTGGCAATGTAATGCTCAAAACGGCTGAGGCAACCGCTAGTACTTTCATTAATCTAATAAAACAGGAGGTATTCAATTCATGGACAGCAAAAATGCTTGTTGGCATATTGTTGAAACCAAAGCTAAATAAAGCATTAGTGCGTTTTAACCCCAAAATTAGAAGTGGTGCTATGTTTTTAGGGCTAAATGGTATCGTTATTAAAAGCCATGGAAATTCTGATGCTGTTTCTTTTGCTCATGCTATAAAATTTGCAGTAAATGCCATCAGTGAAAATTTAAACCAGAAGATAATTAGTGAGGTAAGTCACATTGAGTAGAAGTTTTATATTAAGCACTGGATCTTGTCTGCCAAAAAAAATATTGAGTAATGACGAAATTGCACTAATGGTTGAGACAAGTGATGAGTGGATTAGACATAGAACAGGAATAACTCAAAGGCATATAGCAGACGAAGGAGAATTAACGTCAGATCTAGCTGTCAATGCAGCAGAAAATGCTATAGAAAAAGCTCAAATCTCAGTAGATGAAGTTAGTTTAATTATAGTGGCAACAACAACACCTGATAAAACTTTTCCTAGTTGCGCAACTATTGTACAAAGTAAGCTAAAATGCAAAAACGCATTCGCCTTTGATGTGCAAGCAGCATGCTCTGGTTTTATATATGCAGTTACAATTGCTGATTCGCTTATAAAAGCTAACAATGGAATTAAATATGCACTGGTTATAGGTGCCGAAATAATGTCTAGGATTGTTGATTGGAAAGATAGGTCAACTTGTGTGCTCTTTGGTGATGGTGCCGGCGCGGTGGTAATAAAATCTGCGGCACATTGTAATGAAATAACAGAGCACTCTACAAGGGGTATAATGTCAGCTAACCTATATTCCGATGGCAATGTAGATGTATTGTGTACCAGCGGAGGAATATCTTCAACTGGTGATTCTGGAAAAATATGCATGAATGGAAGAGAAGTGTTTAAGTGTGCAGTGAATAAGTTAACAGCCTCAATAGAGGAAACACTAAAATGCAATAATTTGAAAATTGCTGATATTGATTGGCTGATCCCCCATCAAGCAAACATCCGTATCATTGGAGCTATAGTAAAGAAATTAGGCTTTTCTATGGAAAAAGTAGCTAATACAGTTGATCAACACGCAAATACTTCAGCAGCATCAATCCCGCTAGCACTTGATTATGCAATACAAAAGTCAAAAATAAAACCAGGGAGCCTGGGATTACTGATTGCAATAGGTGCAGGTTTAACCTGGGGTTCCGTGTTACTGCGCTACTGACAACTTCAGCTATTACTACTTTCGATCTTTTCTATCAATTTCTTGATCAAACCTCTCAGTTTTCTACTGGATTCATCAAGCTCTTGAATCTGCAAGTTATCCTTTTTCATAAGCTCCTTATAATTGCCCTTTATGTAGTCAATCATCTCTTTCATCTGAGCAACCATCTTGTTAATATCCATACCGCCTAAACTAGGTATCATGTCAGGCATAGCTCCGTCTAACATACCACCAGCCATAAGCTGCTGAGACATTTGCATGAATGGCTTTAAGGTCTGATTAAGCAATTCAGGATCCTTGGCTAACTTTTCTATTTGCTCTTTGCAAGTATCCATATACTGCTTCATGAATTCATCGCCTTGCGCTTTATCTGTCATAATTACACCTACTTAAAATACGTATTTTTTCATTATACATTGTTCTCAAGTTAAAAACAATACAAAATGTTCATCACAGCTACATTAATACTTTGTTAAACAGTGAAAAGGCTACTCTTTTAGTCATAAAGAATTGCATATTCCCTTTAACCACTCCTTATCTTTAACACCGTTTTCTAAGTTTTTATAGACAAATCGATGGTAACTATTTATCCACTTAATTTCATCTTGAATAAGCATTTGCACATCTATTAGCCTTCTATCATGTGGAATGGAGATCAATTGTTTAAAGTTTAAGAAACCATTTTCTTGCCTTTTTAACATACATCAGGTTTTCAATTCTTATTCCAGACTCTACTGGAATGTAATAACCAGGTTCATTGGAAAGTTCATCACTGGCATAAGTTTCACTTTATTTCCTTTGATATTGCCTGTGGCCCTTCGTTTACTGATAGATAGCTTCTCACTCCATACCCTGTACCATGCATATAATCTATTCCAAATTTCCATAAGTGAATACGTGACAAGATATCCAATTCTCCACCAGTAGTGTCAAGAGGGAAGACTGCGCTTACTATAGCAATATGAGCTTTAGGTATTATCGTATAAGGACTATTCGTTCATTGGTTGGATTGCCATTGCTACGGTTCTTGTAATATCGGTTGTGCCGTCAAGACATTGGCCACCAGAATCAATCAAATATAGTTCATCTTCCCGAATTACCTCATTTGTCTTACTGCTTGCACGGTAATGAATGATTGCTCCATTTTCATTAAATGCAGAAATTGTTTGGAAAACTTGGTTGCTTAAACAAACCCTGCTCTTTTCTGTACTCTAAAATCTTTTCTTCGGCTTCAAGTTCCGTACCGTTATTATTTTCAAACCAACATAGAAAATTTGTAACTGCTACTCCATCTCGAATGTTTGCATTTATAGCCCTGTTATTTCAATTTGATTTTTTACTGCTTTTATGAATCAAGCAAGGATCCCCTCTTTTAACTACCTGCTTGTTTTGTATTGCAGTCATAATACTCATTGGAGTTGTGCTTAGATCTATCATTATTGAATTTAGCTTGTACAGCAAACTTTCTAGCCCACTAACATCAAAAATATTTATATGGTTGTCTAAATTTGCTTGTACAGTCGAATGCTCTTTGTCTTGAACAAACAAATCAACATTGCCGCTTTTATACAATACAGCGCGTCCTAGTATACATGGAGTATATTTAGCATTTCCACTTCTTAAACTTTATAACCATTAAATTGAATTTGGATTAGTCAAAAGCACTGCCTCAGCTTCTTTATCTATGCTTTTAGCGACTTTTTCACATTTATTCTTACTACTTTCACTGGAGTATTCAGCTGCTACAAAACTGTTGTTTGTTCTCTACTACTAATTTCTTTTTTAATTGAATGTGGCACCAATTTACAAATATCTCCATATTTCCTTATCTCTTTTACAGCAAAACATTGCAAACACTAACCTAGTGAGGTGGTCAATGTTAAGTTTGCTTTTACCCATTTGAGTGAACCCTCTTCTTGTATATTATATACTTGAACACTACCCTGATTAAACTGGTTGCGAGCTTGTGTGATATAGAGCCCATTCATAAAAAATGGGCACTTGTTGTTTTTTGTAACAATAAGTAGCCTATTTGTTCCTGTGAAGCCACACAGTTTTGTTAGCTCTTTTGAATACTCATTTAAATATTCGTCTTTGGTATGCAACATAAACGCATCAACATTTATTTCACGAATAAAAAAGCGAAACTCTTCGATTTTTGACATAAGGTTACCTCACGCAGAATTAGCAGCTAATTTTATCTTCATATTTCTCAAATATACCAATATGCTAACTATTGCCGCTGGAGTTATGCCTTGTATTTGTTTTGCAATGCCGATTGTTGCTGGTTTTATCGCCTGCAACTTTTCTATTACCTCACTTGACAAGCCTTTAACTTGTGAATAGTTAAAATTGATTGGAATTTGAGTATTAACTTCCTCACATAAAAACTTCATATCTGCTTCTTGTCTTACTAGGTAAGGCTTGTATTTTGCTTCAATTGCAACTGTTTCACACACTTCATTTTTAGCTGTATTATACATTTTGATATTATTCAGGCACGCGATGCTATTTAACTCCGGCCATATTTCTTGTAATTTATTCCAATCGATATTGGGGTAGCTAAGTAGATCTAGCGCTGTTTTTCTTATTCCATCATAAGATATTTTAATACCATAGAACCTAAGCTGCTCAGGAGTAATTTTTAGGCTCTTCAACTTCTCCTTAAGCTGCTTAATGGATTTAAGTTTATTCTGTAAAACAGAGTACCTCTCACATGACACAAGAGAAATGTCATAACCTTTTTGTGTGAGCCTCCTATCCGCATTATCTGACCTGATTGCTAGCCTATATTCTGCACGTGAGGTAAATAATCTGTAAGGCTCGGTTACTCCTTTAGTTACCAGATCATCTATCATTACGCCGATATACGAATCTGTGCGTTGAAGAACAAAGCTTTCTTTTTTTCCAGATGCAGAGAGTGCTGCGTTGATTCCAGCAATAATCCCTTGTCCTGCTGCTTCTTCATATCCGGTGGTACCATTAATTTGGCCTGCGAAATATAGACCTTTAATTTTCTTAGTTTCGAGAGTATGAAATAACTCTTGTGGATCAATATAGTAATACTCAACCGTATATCCAGGTCTTAATATTTTTGCGTTTTCAAGCCCCTTAATGCTATTTATCATTTCACGCTGTACTTCGAGAGGCAATGAATTTGAAATTCCATTTGGGTATATAATATCATTATCGAGCCCTTCTGGTTCTAGGAATATTTGATGACTATTTTTTTCTGCAAATTTTTTAACTTTAGCTTCAATAGACGGACAGTATCTTGGTGTAACAACATCATCTAAATATGAAGAAGCTGATCTTTGAAGGTTATCTCGAATTATTCTGTGCGTATTCTCGTTAGTATGAGTAATGAAACAAGAAACCTGGGGTTGGCTAATTTTCTCTGTGAGATAGGAAAACGGTGTAGGTGGATTGTCTCCCACTTGCTCTTGTAATACTGGCCAATTTATAGTGCCACGATCGAGTCTTGGTGGAGTTCCAGTGCGCAATCTACCTAGCTTAAAGTCATATTTCTTCAGCGTATTTGCAAGCCCTACTGCAGATTTGTCCCCCATTCTTCCTGAAGGAGTTGTTTGTTCTCCTATATGAATCACACCACACAGAAAAGTCCCTGTAGTTAGAACGACTTTGCCTATTAATATATGTTCCCCTGAGCTTGTTATTACAGCTTTGATGTGTGCTTCTCCGCTGCTATTACTTTCGATAAGAAAATCATCAACTGACTCTTCTTTTACCGTCAAATTACTATAGTTTAGAATGATATCCTGTATTGCCCGCTTGTATAATTTTCGGTCTGCTTGTGCGCGTGGTCCCCATACTGCTGCACCTCTGCTGCTATTTAGAATGACTGAGTGTATACCTGCTTGATCGATTGCTCTTCCTATTATGCCATCAAGAGCATCAATTTCCCTGACTACAACACCTTTTGCAACTCCTCCAATTGCCGGATTGCAGGACATTTCTCCTATAGTTGAAATTTTATGGGTTATAAGTAGCGTGCTTGCACCAAGGCGAGCTGCAGCTGTAGCTGCTTCACACCCTGCATGACCGCCACCTACTACCACTACATCATATCTATGCATGCTCTCTTGAGTAATTCTTACCCCACTAATATTCCAGCTATCAGCAGTTAATGTCAAATTTTACGGTATCTGTTATCCTAATGTTGCGCACAATCGTACGAACATTTGTTCTAAAAACATTGTGTATGGCAGACTTTACCTCAAACACAAGGTGTTCCAATCCTTGCTGCACAAGGAACGAGCGGACAACAGTAGAAAAGCTACCCAATAGAAACGAAAGAAACTACTTAAAGATTTCTCCAGTTTCCT